>NZ_JBGLYV010000076.1:0-27925 GCF_047304225.1 Pseudomonas sp. Pseusp3
GGCTCAGGCCGAGCGCGGTGAGCAGGTCGGCGGTGCCGGCGCCGGCGCTGAGCACGATGCGCTGGGCGCGGATCTGGCGCTCGTCGACTTTCAAGCCGACCAGCTCACCGTTTTCCAGCAATGGCTCGATGTTCTGCCCGGCGAGCAAGCCATCTCCCGCCAGATCGGCCAGGCGCTGGATCAGGCTCGGCACATCGATCACCAATTCCGCCAGGCGATAGACCTTGCCCTTGAAGCGCTTGTCTTGCAGGGCTGGCGGCAATTGCTCGCCCTTGACCTGATTGACGCGACCGCGCACCGCTTTGCTGGCAAAGAAACTGGTGAGGTTGCCGGCGAGGGTGCCGGGGGACCAGAGGTAATGGGCTTCGGACAACAAACGCACGCCGGACAGATCCAGCTCACCATTGCCCGCCAGGGCTTCGCGCCAACGGCGCGGCATGTCGGCGATGGCTTCCGAGGCCCCGGTCAGGGCGCCGTGCAGCGCGTATTTGGCACCGCCGTGGATGATGCCCTGGGACTTCACACTCTGCCCGCCGCCGAGGCTGGCGCTTTCCACCAGCACGGTCGAAAAACCCTGGCGGCGCAGGCGCGCATTCAGCCAGAGGCCGGCGACACCAGCGCCGACAATCAGAACGTCGGTGGAAATAACGGATGGCATGCAGCGACCTCTGTGTTCAAGACGAGGGCGCAGTATACAGACTCGAAGTGGAGGGGATTTACTGGAGTACAAAACCTGTGGGAGCGAGCAGGTTCGCTCCCACAATGAATGGTGCTTCGGACTTAATGCCCCGCAGTTTTGGAGAAGAGCTGGATGACCACGACGCCCAGCACGATCAACGCCATCCCCAGCATCGCCGGCACGTCCAGCTTCTGCCCATAGATAAACAGTGCCGCGACGCTGACCATCACGATCCCCATGCCGGCCCATACGGCATACGCCACGCCCACCGGAACGCTGCGCACCACCAGGGTCAGCATCCAGAAGGCAATCCCGTAGCCGAGGATGACCAGCACCAAGGGCAGCGGGGTGCTGAGGCCTTTGACGGCTTTCATCGAAACAGTGGCAATCACTTCGGCGCAGATGGCTATGGCCAGGTAGTAGTAAGCGGTCATGGGTCAATCCTCGTGTGAAGTGTTGCTCTCTGAGGTCGGCATTCTAGTGAGTTGCCAGATGCGGTAAAGTCATTACCTATCTGAATAGAAGATGGGTTGAGCCATGAGCATGCAATGGAATCTGGAGCAGCTGCGGTTGTTTGTCAGCGTAGCGGAGCAGCGTTCGTTTTCGGCCGTGGCGCGGGACCAGCGCAAGGCGCAGTCGGCAGTCAGCAGCTCGATTGCGATGCTGGAAGAAGACCTGGGCGTCAGCCTGTTCGACCGCAGCAGCGGCCGTCAGCCGAAACTCACCGAAGCCGGCACGGCGTTGCTGGATGAAGCGCGGGAAGTATTGCGCCAGTGCGAACGACTCAATGGTCGGGCATTGGCAATGATGCGCGGGCAAGAGGCACGACTGCGGGTGGCGCAGGATGAAGCGATGCCGTATCAGCCGATCATCGAAAGCTTCGAGGCCCTGGCGGAAAAATTCCCCAGCCTTGAGGTGCAACTGACCAGCGCCGCCCAGGGCGATGTCGCGCGTAAGCTGGTGGAGCGGCGCGCCGATCTGGGGCTGCTGTTCTTTCACGATCAGATTCCCGAGGCGCTTGAGCGGCGGGTACTGGGCAGCGTGGAAATGGTCACGGTGTGCGGCAAGGATCATCCGTTGGCGCGCAAAGGCTCAGTGGACGGCCAGCAACTGGCGCAGCATCGGCAGTTGCTGATGTCCACGGAGTCGAGCATTTATCCCGGCAGTGATCCCGCCAGCCCGCAAGTCTGGCGCGCGGACAGTTTCTATGTGATGGCGGAATGGCTGGTGCGCGGCCTCGGCTGGGCCTGGTTGCCACGCCACGTGGTGCAGTACCCGACTTATCAGAATCAGATGGTCGAACTGGCCAGCGAATGGACCCCGCCGGCCCTGGTGGTGGAGCTGGTATGGCGCCGGGATGAACCGCTCGGTCCGGCCGCGCGCTGGCTCGCCGAACGTTTTGCCGTGCACTTGCAGACGATTGGCGAAAAAAGCCGATAAACTCCGCCGCCATGAATAGAACTCTCTACACCGCGCTGTTTTATCTGGGGCTGCCATTGGTAGCGATTCGGCTTTGGCTGCGCGCGCGCAAGGCGCCGGCGTATGCCAGGCGCATCGGCGAGCGTTTCTCCTATGGGATGCCGGCGATGAAACCGGGCGGCATCTGGGTGCACGCCGTGTCGGTGGGCGAAAGCATTGCTGCCGCACCGATGATCCGCGCCTTGCTGGCGCGTTATCCGGATCTGCCGATTACCGTGACCTGCATGACGCCGACCGGTTCGGAACGGATCCTGGCGCTGTTCGCCAATGAGCCGCGCATCCAGCACTGCTATCTGCCTTACGACCTGCCTTGCGCCGCCCGACGCTTGCTCGATCGGGTGCAGCCGAAACTGGCGGTGATCATGGAAACCGAACTGTGGCCCAACCATATCCATCAATGTGCCAAGCGCGGGATTCCCGTGGCGTTGGCCAATGCGCGGCTGTCCGAACGTTCGGCCAGGGGCTACGGCCGGTTCCGCAAGCTGACCCAGCCAATGCTGGCCGAGATGAGCCTGTTCGCGGTGCAGACCGAAGCCGAAGCCCAACGCTTTCGCGACCTGGGCGCGCGGGCGGAAACCGTCGAAGTGACCGGTTCGATCAAGTTCGACCTGACCATCGACCCGCAACTGCTTGAGCGCGCCAGCCAATTGCGCGGGCAATGGCAGGCGCTGGAGCGACCGGTGTGGATTGCGGCCAGTACCCATGACGGCGAAGACGAGGTCGTGCTGGCGGCCCATCGTCAGTTGTTGGCCAGTCACCCCGATGCCTTGCTGATTCTGGTGCCGCGTCATCCGGAGCGCTTCAATTCGGTGTACGGGTTGTGCCAGCAACAAGGCTTTGCCACGGTTCGGCGTTCCAGCGGCGATGCGGTCAGTGCAAATACTTCAGTGTTGCTTGGCGACACCATGGGCGAGTTGCTGTTTCTCTACGCCCTGGCTGACAGTGCTTTCGTCGGCGGCAGCCTGGTTCCGAATGGCGGGCATAACCTGCTGGAGCCGGCGGCACTCGCCAAGCCGGTGTTGAGCGGGCCGCATCTTTTCAATTTCCTCGAAATCGCCACGCAGTTGCGCAGTGCCGGGGCGTTGCAGGAAGTGGAGGATGCCGAAGGGCTGGCTGTGGCGGTGCAGCGGCTGTTTGAACTGCCGCGCGATGCGCAGCGCATGGCAGAGGCCGGGTTGAAGGTGATGCGCACCAATCAGGGGGCGCTGCAGCGGTTGCTGGACGGGTTGGGGCGGTTGATCGACAGGTCTTCAGTTCGCCGCTGATCCTGTGGGGGCGAGCAAGCTCGCTCCCACAAGGTTTGTGCTGTCTTGAAATCTGATGGTCAAGGTCTCGCTTTCAACTGCTCCTCCGCAGCCTTGGCCAGATCCGGTGGCAGGAAGTCCTTGTCCGGGTTGTAGTTGGGGTTGAGCCAGCGTGCCAGGGTTTGCAGATCCCCCGGATTCAACGTGCCGGCCTGTTGCTTCAGGCGCAGGTTGTCGAGGATGTAGTCGTAGCGGGTGTTGTTGTAGTCGCGTACCGAGGTGTACAGCTGACGCTGCGCATCCAGCACGTCGACGATGTTTCGCGTACCCACCTGATAGCCGACTTCGGTTGCTTCCACCGCGCTCTGGTTGGAGATGATCGATTGCTTGCGCGCCTGTACCTGCTCGACATCGGTGTTCACCGCGCGGTGCAGGTCGCGGGTATTTTCCACGACCTGCCGGCGCAGGGACTCGCGCTGCTGCTCGGTCTGGTCCAGTTGCGCATACGATTGACGCACCTGGGAGTTGATCAAGCCACCGCTGTAGATCGGGATGTTCAGTTGCAGGCCAACGGTCGTTTGCGAGACGTCGCCACCGTAGGGTATTGGCTGGTTGTTCGGGTTGCTGAAGCCCAGTGCGTCGTTGTCGCCTTTCTCGTACTTGGCTATCGCGTCAACCGTTGGCAAGTGCCCGGACTTGCGCTGCTTGAGGGTTTGCTCGGCGGCGCTGACGGCATAGTTGCTGGCCAACAGATTGAGGTTCTGCCTGCCTGCCGTTTCGACCCAGGCCTTGGCGTCGTTCGGTACTGGCGGCAGGATCGGCAAGTTATGGCTGATGCCCCAGATCGAGTTGTACTGGCGGTTGGTCAGGGTGATCAAGGCTTCAAAGGCGTCGTCCACCTGGCGCTGGGCAACGATGCGGTTGGCGCGTGCGGTGTCGTAGCTGGCTTGCGAGTTCAATACGTCGGTCTTGTCCGAGAGCCCGACATCGAAACGTTCGTTGGACTGGTCGAGCTGGCGTTTGAACGCCGCTTCTTCGGCCTTGGTCGAGGCCAGGTTGTCCTGGCTGCGCAGCACGTTGAAATAGCTTTGAGCGGTTTGCAGGATCAGGTTCTGCTCGGTCGCCGAGAGTTGCAGGGCGGCCTGTTCGTTGACTTCCTTGGCGGCCTGGAACTGGAACCAGCGATCGGCGCGGAACAAGGGTTGCGCCAGAGTGGCCTGGTACGAATGCGCATCGCGGTTGGTGGTGGCGGACGGCTGATCGAGCGACGTACGCACCTCGGAAATATTCGCCCCGCCCGAGAGGTTCGGCAGCAACCCGGCGCGGGCCTGGGGTACGACTTCCTTCTGCGCGCCGTATTGGGCGATCGCAGCTGCCAGGTCGGCGTTGTTGTTGACGGCTTCCTGATAAACGCTGACGAGGTCCGTCTTGTTCGATAAGGGCGCATCTGCTGCCCAGGCCATTCCATTGGACGCACAAGACACGGCAAGGGCCAGTGAGAGTTTGCGCAGCATAGACGTTCCCTAGATTTGATATTACACAGGTAATTTGAGCGCCAAGGCTAAGGCGCTGCCTTGGCAGCGTCAATGCGCGACTCAGCGTAGCGAGTGTAGTTGTGCATTCGGGCGGCAACAATCCTGATACTGCGTGCAATTACGCCATTCATCATGGTGTTTGCAGTGGGGTTGGCGTTCTTCGCCAGTTGTGTCTAGACTGGCCGGGTTCTTGTCGGGGTGCCTTGCTATGAGGCTGAGATCGAATAATTTCGGATCCCGTTGAACCTGATCAGGTTAGCGCCTGCGTAGGGAACAAGATTTCTCGTCACCCGGCGAGTCCTCTTGTGCTTCGTCCGGGATGTTGTTCGACAATCGAACACCCCTCGAGCACTGAGCACAGCACAGCTGGTTTTCCCAGCGCCGTGCGTCCATTCGTTTACAGGTTCGCTCCGACAAAAATCCACTGCCTGGATGCTGTCTGGAGAGCCCGTGATGACTACAAAAGCAAAAATCGCCACCAACCTGAGTGACTCGGCCAAGGTCGATCAGCAATCGGTTCAGCCGTTTACCCGCTCGCAAAAAATCTATGTTCAGGGCACGCGCCCCGACATCCTCGTGCCGATGCGCGAAATCAGCCTGGACGTGACGCCGACCGACTTCGGTGGCGAGGTCAACGCGCCGGTGGTGGTGTACGACACCTCGGGCCCGTACACCGACCCCAATGTCATCATCGATGTGCGCAAAGGCCTGGCCGACGTGCGTTCGCCGTGGATCGAATCCCGTGGCGATACCGAGCGCCTGAGTGGCCTGAGCTCGAATTTCGGCCAGGAGCGCCTTGCCGATCCGGAGCTGACCAAGCTGCGCTTCGCTCACGTCAACAACCCGCGCCGCGCCAAGCCGGGTGCCAACGTCAGCCAGATGCACTACGCGCGCAAAGGCATCATCACCGCCGAGATGGAATACGTCGCCATCCGCGAAAACATGAAGCTGGAAGTGGCCCGCGCCGCCGGCCTGCTGGACCAGCAGCACGCCGGCCACAGCTTCGGCGCCAGCGTGCCGAAAATCATCACCCCTGAATTTGTCCGTGACGAAATCGCCCGCGGCCGCGCGATCATTCCGGCCAACATCAACCACACCGAACTGGAACCGATGATCATCGGCCGTAACTTCCTGGTGAAGATCAACGGCAACATCGGCAACAGCGCCCTGGGTTCGTCCATCGAAGAAGAAGTGGCGAAACTGACCTGGGGCATTCGCTGGGGTTCGGACACGGTCATGGACCTGTCCACCGGCAAGCACATCCACGAAACCCGCGAGTGGATCATCCGCAACTCGCCGGTGCCGATCGGTACCGTGCCGATCTACCAGGCCCTGGAAAAAGTCGGCGGCGTGGCCGAAGACCTGACCTGGGAGCTGTTCCGCGACACGCTGATCGAACAGGCCGAGCAGGGCGTCGACTACTTCACCATCCACGCCGGCGTGCTGTTGCGCTACGTACCGATGACCGCCAAGCGCGTCACCGGCATCGTCTCCCGTGGTGGCTCGATCATGGCCAAGTGGTGCCTGGCACACCACAAGGAGAACTTCCTCTACACCCATTTCGAAGACATCTGCGAAATCATGAAGGCCTACGACGTCAGCTTCTCGCTGGGCGATGGCCTGCGTCCGGGCTCGATTGCCGACGCCAACGACGAGGCGCAGTTCGGCGAACTGGAGACCCTCGGCGAGCTGACCAAGATTGCCTGGAAGCATGACGTGCAGTGCATGATCGAAGGCCCTGGCCACGTGCCGATGCAGTTGATCAAAGAGAACATGGACAAGCAGCTCGAGTGCTGCGACGAGGCGCCGTTCTACACCCTCGGCCCGCTGACCACCGACATTGCGCCGGGCTACGACCACATCACCTCCGGCATCGGTGCGGCGATGATCGGCTGGTTCGGCTGCGCCATGCTCTGCTACGTGACGCCGAAGGAACACTTGGGCCTGCCGAACAAGGATGACGTGAAGACCGGGATCATCACCTACAAGATCGCAGCACATGCCGCCGATCTGGCGAAGGGGCATCCGGGTGCACAGATCCGCGACAATGCCTTGAGCAAGGCGCGCTTCGAGTTCCGTTGGGAAGACCAGTTCAACCTGGGTCTCGATCCGGACACCGCCCGTTCGTATCACGATGAAACCCTGCCGAAGGATTCGGCCAAGGTCGCGCACTTCTGCTCGATGTGCGGACCGAAGTTCTGCTCGATGAAAATCACCCAGGAAGTCCGCGAATATGCGGCCAACCAACGGATCGAAGCGGTCGACGTGGACGTCGCCCAGGGCATGGCCGAACAGGCCGAGCGCTTCAAGCAGGAAGGCAGTCAGCTGTATCAGAAAGTTTGATCTGATCCGGGATTGGCGGTGCCTGTGGCGCCGCCTTCGCGAGCGAGCCCGCTCCCACATTTGATCTCCTGTGAACACAGATTTTGTGTATGACAGAGGCCAAATGTGGGAGCGGGCTTGCTCGCGAAAGCGCCAGATCAGACAGCGAAACTCTCAATGACAAAACATATTCCTCTGAGATAACACCTTGAGCATTCAACCGAGTACTTATTCACCTGACATCGCGGTGCCGACCGACAAGCGTGTGTTCGGCGGTCGCGATCTGTTTTCCCTATGGTTCTCCCTCGGCATTGGCCTGATGGTCCTGCAGACCGGTGCCTTGCTCGCGCCAGGTCTGGGCCTGTCCGGCTCGTTGCTGGCGATTTTTCTCGGCACCCTGGTCGGCGTTCTGCTGCTGGCGGCAGTCGGGGTGATCGGCAGCGACACCGGCCTGTCGTCGATGGCCGCACTCAAGCTCAGCCTCGGTACCAAAGGCGCGAGCCTGCCGGCGGTGCTGAACCTGCTGCAATTGATCGGCTGGGGTTCGTTCGAAATCATCGTCATGCGCGATGCCGCCAGCCTGTTGGGCGCCAAAGCGTTCAGCGAAGGCAGCCTGCTGTCCAATCCGCTTTTGTGGACACTGTTCTTCGGCGCACTGGCGACCTTGCTGGCGGTCAGCGGTCCGCTGACTTTCGTCCGGCAGATCCTGCGCAAGTGGGGCATCTGGCTGCTGCTGGCCGCGTGCACCTGGCTGACCTGGAACCTGTTCGCCAAGGCCGACCTGGCTGCGTTGTGGGCCCAGGCCGGTGACGGTTCGATGCCGTTTGCCGTGGGTTTCGACATCGCCATTGCCATGCCGCTGTCGTGGTTGCCGCTGATTGCCGACTATTCACGCTTCGGCAAGCGGGCGAAAAACGTCTTCGGTGGCACCGCCATTGGTTTCTTCATTGGCAATTTCTGGCTGATGAGCCTGGGCGTGGCCTACACTCTGGCGTTCGCGCCGAGCGGTGAAGTCAATGCCTTGCTGCTGGCGCTGGCCGGTGCCGGCCTGGGGATTCCGCTGCTGCTGATTCTTTTGGACGAATCGGAAAACGCCTTTGCCGATATTCACTCGGCGGCGGTGTCCAGCGGGATTCTGTTGCGCGCCAAAGTCGAGCATCTGGCCCTGGCTATCGGCGTAATCTGCACGTTGATTGCCCTGCTGGCGCCATTGGCCCAGTACCAGAACTTCCTGCTGCTGATCGGTTCGGTGTTTGCGCCATTGTTCGGCGTGGTGCTGGTGGACCACTTCATCCTGCGCAAGCGCAGTGGCCAGGTCGCCTCAACTGCACTGCGCTGGCCGGCGCTGCTCGCCTGGCTGGGCGGGATCAGCACCTATCATTTGCTGGCCAACCTGTACCCGGATGTCGGCGCCACCCTGCCGGCGCTGATCCTGGCAGGGTTGCTGCAACTGGTACTGGGTCGGGCCTTCAGCTACGGCCGGGAAACAGCTCGGGCTTGATGATGCCGTTCAGGCGAGGGTAGGGGATCTTCAGTTCGACGTGGCCCAGCGCGTAAGGCGCAATGCTGCTGGTTTCGTACTTGAGGATCACCCCGCCGTAGGTCAGCGCCACGTTCCGGGTTTTCTGGAACGGCCAGTTCTTCACGAACTCCGGTTCCTGATCGAGCCTGGTGCTGATCAACCAGCTGTTGTGCGCTACCTGTGCCGCTTTCCAGAACGCATCTTCCTGCCCCGGCACCAGCATGTCCGACAGCGTCAGCACTTTATGCTGCTGGCGCGAATAGTTGATAAAACCCCGGCCTGGCGTGCCATGGGCACCGCCAGTGTCCAGGTAGCTGGACAACTCGACGATCACCAAGCCGTCATGCTGCTCGCGTACCTTCGCTTGCAGATAGCTGCTGTTGCGCGGGCCGGCGGTGCGCAAAAACTCTTCGCGATAGGCTGCCAGGGTCGGGGCGACTGGCGCGTCGGGCGAGGTGCGGGTCATCTGCAGCAGGCGTTTTTCGATGATGCCATCCAGTGCAGGCTCGGCCGGGAAGTGTAGGGTGTCGATATTGACCAGTGGGCAATCCGGGCTGCTGCAACCGGGCTTGAGCTGCTCGGAGGCGTCGCGGGTGGTTTCCAGGGGCGTGCGGTAGTTGGGCTGGAACAGACTCGCGCAAGCGCCCAGGGTCAGGGCGATAGCGGCCACGGAGGCAATTTTGAAAAGCGACATGTGCGTCCTTTCTGAAACAGGGGAAGGCAAAAAGATACCGGCTTCGACTCTCAACAAAGCAATCAGTTCGCCACTAAGCTAATTAGAGTGGGTTTCGCTCTCACCGTCCATCCCGCTGACGGGAAAGGGGCTGCATCAAACGTCACGGGCGCGTTAGGATGGCGCGAAGTCGAGGCCCAGGAAAAAGCAGCCTCGAACAGGATTTGCAGTAAAAGAGGATTGTCATGACGGATTTTGCCAACGCCATTCCGACCGCCGTTGATATCGTGCGGCGCGAAAAGTGCTACGAGGGCTTCTACAAACTCGAACGCGTGCACTTGCGCCACGAATTGTTCGCTGGGGGCATGAGCCGCGAAATCAATCGTGAAGTGTTCGTTCGCCATGACGCGGTATGCATGCTGCCTTACGACCCGCAGCGCGATGAAGTGGTGCTGATCGAGCAGTTTCGCGTTGGTGCCATGGGCAAGACCGACAATCCGTGGCTGATCGAACTGGTCGCTGGTCTGATCGACAAGGATGAAATACCGGAAGAAGTTGCTCACCGCGAAGCGCAGGAGGAAGCTGGGCTTGTGATCGGGGCACTCTGGCCGATGCTCAAATACTTTCCATCGCCGGGCGGCAGCAACGAATTCGTGCATTTGTACCTGGGGCGCTGTGACACTACCGGGGTGGGCGGCCTGCATGGGCTGCAAGAAGAGGCAGAAGACATCCGCGTTACGGTCTGGGCTTTCGATGATGCCCTGCAAGCCGTGCGCGACGGGCGTATTGCCAACGCGGCGAGCATCATTGCCTTGCAATGGCTGGCTTTGAACCGCGTTGAAGTGAGGGGGTTATGGTCGTAAACAAGCTGCGCGATCGCTATCGGGTGGACTTGGTGGGGCTGCAAGCGTCCTGCGAGGCGAACTACGCGCGCCTGATGCGACTGCTGCCGGACATGCGCAGCGAGCCTGCCGCGCGGCGCATCGCCGTGACCCATGGCGACCAGATGCTGGGTGTGCTGGCGCTGGAAGTGTTGTTGACCTGTCCTTACACCACGACCCTGCAAGTGCGTCAGGAACACAGCCTGCCGTGGCTGCCGGTACCGCAACTGGAAGTACAGGTCTATCACGACGCGCGCATGGCTGAAGTGGTCAGCGCCGAACATGCGCGACGCTTTCGCGGTATCTACCCTTACCCGAACGCCTCGATGCACCAGCCGGACGAAAAGGCCCAACTGAACATGTTTCTGGGCGAATGGCTGAGCCATTGCCTGGCGCTGGGGCATGAGTACGAAGTTGTCCGTTGAGCGAGCAACGCAGTTGTGAACTGCGTCAGGTTCAACAGTTTCCCCTTTCGGTCATCCCCCAGCATAATTGCGGCACTTACCCATCCCCGTGATCACGCCCTGGGAGAACGCCTTGCCGAGCGTATCCACATTGACCACCGCCGATCCGGCGTTGCTGGTGCAACTCTCCGACAGCCATCTGTTTGCCGAAGCGGACGGCACGTTGCTGGGCATGAACACCCGCGACAGCCTGCAAAAGGTCATCGAGCTGGTGCGCGCGCAACAGCCGCGGATTGACTTGATCCTGGCCACGGGTGATCTGTCCCAGGACGGGACGCTGGAGTCCTACCGGCAGTTTCGCGACCTGACGCGCCAGCTCGATGCGCCAGCGCGCTGGATTCCCGGTAATCACGATGAGCCGCAGATCATGGCCGAGGCGGCGGTGCAGAGTGCTCTGCTCGAACCGGTGGTGGATATCGGCAACTGGCGGGTCACGTTGCTCGATTCGGCGGTGCCCGGCTCGGTGCCGGGTTATTTGCAGGACGAACAGTTGCAGTTGCTCGCCCGCTCGTTGAGCGAAGCGCCGGAACGCCACCATCTGGTGTGCTTCCACCATCACCCGGTGTCCATTGGTTGCGCCTGGATGGAACCGATTGGCTTGCGTAATCCCGAGGCGCTGTTCTCCGTGCTGGACCGTTTTCCACAGGTGCGGGCCGTGTTGTGGGGGCATGTGCATCAGGAAATCGACCAGTTGCGTAACGACGTGCGTCTGATCGCCTCGCCCTCGACCTGCATCCAGTTCGAGCCGGGCAGCGAGGACTTCAAGGTCGGCGAGCAAGCGCCGGGGTATCGCTGGTTGCGACTGCTGCCCGACGGGCGGCTGGAAACCGGGGTGGAGCGGGTTACCGGGTTTGATTTCACTGTGGATTACGGTTCCAACGGTTACTGAAGCACCCGTCTGTAGGAGCGAGCTTGCTCGCGATTAACCTGAGAGCGCCGCGGGGCGCCAGGTTTGTACCGTTATCGTTGACGACCATCGCGAGCAAGCTCGCTCCTACAGTAAACTCCGCCTCTTTAGCCGACGCACAGGGAGCTCAAATGTCCGGTTCGATCCTTTATATCCACGGCTTCAACAGCTCGCCGTTGTCGAAGAAGGCTTGCCAGTTGATTGACGTGATGGAGCGTCTGGGCCTGAGCGAACACTTGCGCGTTCCGGCGTTGCACCATCACCCGCGCCAGGCAATCGCGCAACTGGAGCAGGCGATTGCCGAGCTGGGGCGGCCACTGCTGGTCGGCAGCTCGCTCGGCGGCTACTATGCCACTCACCTGGCCGAGCGCCTTGGATTGAAGGCCCTGTTGATCAACCCTGCCGTCAGCCCGCACCGGATGTTCGACGGCCATCTCGGGACGCAGAAAAACCTGTATACCGAAGAGACCTGGGAGTTGACCCACGACCACGTGACGGCCCTGGCCGGGCTGGAAGTGCCGGCGCCCCAGGATCCGCAGCGTTATCAGGTATGGTTGCAGACAGCTGACGAAACGCTGGACTATCGCCTCGCCCAGCAGTATTACCGGGCATGCGCCTTGCGCATCCAGGCCGGCGGTGACCACGGTTTCCAGGGTTTTGCCGCGCGCCTGCCGGCCATGCTGAGTTTTGCCGGCATTGGCGCCGATTTGTATCAGGCAATTGATTTCACATCGCTTTGATGCGATGCCTGTTTTCATGGATTTCTTTTTTCACGCAACACTGACGACGAGACCCCATGGCCACTCCCAGCGCTAGCTCTTATAACGCAGACGCCATCGAAGTCCTCTCGGGCCTCGACCCGGTGCGCAAACGCCCCGGCATGTACACCGACACCAGTCGGCCGAACCACCTTGCCCAGGAAGTCATCGACAACAGTGTCGACGAAGCCCTGGCCGGGCATGCCAGTTCGGTGCAGGTGATCCTGCATGCCGACCATTCCCTGGAAGTCAGCGATGACGGCCGTGGCATGCCGGTGGACATTCACCCCGAGGAAGGTGTGTCGGGCGTCGAGTTGATCCTTACCAAGCTTCATGCTGGTGGCAAGTTTTCCAACAAGAACTACCAGTTCTCCGGCGGTTTGCACGGGGTGGGCATTTCCGTGGTCAACGCCTTGTCCACCGAAGTGCGGGTGCGGGTCAAGCGTGACGGCAACGAATACCAGATGACCTTCAAGGATGGCTACAAGGCCACCGAGCTGGAAATCGTCGGCACTGTCGGCAAACGCAACACCGGTACCAGCGTGTTCTTCGCGCCGGATCCGAAATACTTCGACTCCCCTAAATTCTCCATCAGCCGCCTCAAGCACGTGCTCAAGGCCAAGGCCGTGTTGTGCCCGGGGCTGCTGGTCAGCTTTGAAGACAAGGCTACCGGCGAGAAAGTCGAGTGGCATTACGAAGACGGCCTGCGTTCCTATCTGGTGGATGCGGTCAGCGAATTCGAGCGCCTGCCGGACGAGCCGTTCTGCGGCAGCCTGGCCGGTAACAAGGAAGCGGTGGATTGGGCGCTGCTGTGGCTGCCGGAAGGTGGCGACGCGGTCCAGGAAAGCTACGTCAACCTGATCCCTACGGCCCAGGGCGGTACTCACGTCAACGGTTTGCGTCAGGGCTTGCTCGACGCCATGCGCGAATTCTGCGAATTCCGCAGCCTGTTGCCGCGCGGCGTGAAGCTGGCCCCGGAGGACGTCTGGGAGCGCATTGCCTTCGTTTTGTCGATGAAGATGCAGGAACCGCAATTCTCCGGCCAGACCAAGGAGCGCCTGTCGTCCCGTGAAGCGGCGGCGTTTGTCTCCGGTGTGGTCAAGGATGCGTTCAGCCTGTGGCTCAACGCCAACCCGGAAACCGGCATGCTGCTGGCGGAGCTGGCGATCAACAACGCCGGCCGTCGCCTCAAGGCGAGCAAGAAGGTCGAGCGTAAACGCATTACCCAGGGCCCGGCGCTGCCGGGCAAACTGGCCGACTGTGCCGGGCAGGACCCGATGCGTTCCGAGCTGTTCCTGGTGGAAGGTGATTCCGCCGGCGGCTCGGCCAAGCAGGCGCGGGACAAAGAGTTCCAGGCGATCCTGCCGTTGCGCGGCAAGATCCTCAATACCTGGGAAGTCGACGGCAGTGAAGTGCTGGCCAGCCAGGAAGTGCACAACATCGCGGTGGCGATCGGTGTCGATCCGGGTGCGGCCGACATGAGCCAGTTGCGCTACGGCAAGATCTGCATCCTCGCCGACGCCGACTCCGATGGTCTGCACATCGCGACCTTGCTGTGTGCCTTGTTCGTCCAGCATTTCCGCCCGTTGGTGGATGCCGGTCACGTTTACGTGGCCATGCCGCCGCTGTACCGCATCGACCTGGGCAAGGAAATCTACTACGCCCTGGATGAAGCCGAACGTGATGGCATTCTTGATCGCCTGGTGGCCGAGAAGAAGCGCGGCAAGCCGCAAGTCACACGATTCAAGGGTCTGGGCGAAATGAACCCGCCGCAGCTGCGTGAGACCACCATGGATCCGAACACCCGGCGCCTGGTGCAGCTGACCCTTGAGGATTTCGAGGCTACCTCGGAAATGATGGACATGCTGCTGGCGAAGAAGCGCGCCGGCGACCGCAAGACCTGGCTGGAGTCCAAGGGCAACCTGGCCGAGGTTCTGGGCTGATGCGTCTGGGCTTTGCCCTGGGCTGTGGGTTGCTGCTGACGTCGATCACGGTATCCGCCGGGCCGGCGCCACAGTTGCGCCTGTTGTCCGGGCATGTCGTGGACGGCATGCGCGGCGGCAACCTGTCCGGGCTGGCGCAGTGCGGCAATGAGCTGTGGGCGGTTTCCGACCGCGACGATGATCAGATCTATCGCCTGGATACCAGCGAATCTACCTGGCAGGCCGAAGCGGTGCACATTGATGTACCACCGGTGCCTGACAGCGGCTTGCCCTGGGGGCTGAAGTCTCGTGTCTGGGGGGCTGCGTTCGTGCGTGGCGGCGATCTGGACTTCGAGGGCATCACCTGCGACGGCGCCGGTAACCGTTACGTGGTCAGCGAAGGCCATGCCGCTGTGTTGCAGGTGCCGCCAACGGGGCCTGCCGTCTGGCTGAAGATTTCGCCGATGCTGGTTCGCGAGGCGCGGGCCAGTGGTCTGTTGTTGCAGTTCAACGCACTGTTCGAAGGGCTGGCGATCAATCTGGCGGGCGATCAGATGTGGCTCGCCGCCGAACGTCAAGGTCGCGGACTGCTGATGATCAAGCGCAAACAGACAGTGTGGGATTGCGACGGTGGCTGCGTACTGCTGAGCGAGGCTGGCATGGAAATGCAGCCCGAGCAGTTCCCCCATGCAAAAGCTGTGCCGCGGGACTTCTCTGACCTGTCGCTGTTCAACGGCAAGCTGTTCACCCTTGAACGCAATGCCTACCAGATCTGTCGCCGGGATTCGCAGACGGCCA
This sequence comes from Pseudomonas sp. Pseusp3, assembly GCF_047304225.1. Taxonomy (NCBI): domain Bacteria; kingdom Pseudomonadati; phylum Pseudomonadota; class Gammaproteobacteria; order Pseudomonadales; family Pseudomonadaceae; genus Pseudomonas; species Pseudomonas sp. Pseusp3. The sequence goes on from NZ_JBGLYV010000076.1 coordinate 15,185, forward strand.
AGGTCGAGCGCTGCTGGTCGTACGCCGCCGAGTTGTTGCAGGACAACCGTCGTTATCCACAGAACTACGGATTGGAAGAGGCGTTGATCGTGGATGCCAATGGCGCCTGGATCGGTGTCGACAATAACTTCGGTCCGCGCGCCGATGGTGAAGTGCGTCCGGTGGTCTGGCGTTTCGCCGCACCGGAAGGTGGCTGGAGTGCCAGGCTGTGAGGCAACAGTCGCCGGGGCAGCGCATCGGCCGGGTGTTTATGGTGCTGGCCTGGTGTGCGGCGCTGTTTCTGGCCACGCGGTTTTTCGGCCAGTGGGAAGCGCGTCAGCAAAATCCGAATGTGGTGGTCAGTTCGCAGCAGGGCGAAGGTTTCATTGAGGTGAAACTGGTCAGCAATGTACAAGGGCATTTCGTCGCCAGCGGCCAGATCAACGGCCAGCCGGTGGACTTCATGCTCGACACCGGGGCGACCGACGTGTCGATCCCGGCGGACCTGGCCAGGCGCTTGAAGCTCGAAGAAGGATTCGGCGTGACCCTGAGCACGGCCAATGGCCTGAGCCAGGGCTATCGCACTCGTATCGAACGCTTGCAACTGGGCGACATCGTGCTGCGGGATGTACGCGCACTGGTGGCCCCGGGGCTGCATGGCGATCAGGTGTTGCTCGGCATGAGCGCACTGAACAAACTTGAATTTACCCAGCGCGGTGGCACCATGCTGCTGCGCCAGACAACGAACCGATGAGGCCCGCATGAGCGACTCCCTTGATCTCAGCCTGGACGGTGTAGAACGCCGGTCACTGGCTGACTTCACCGAAAATGCCTACCTCAACTACTCCATGTACGTGATCATGGACCGTGCCTTGCCGCATATCGGCGACGGTCTGAAACCGGTACAGCGGCGTATCGTCTACGCCATGAGCGAGCTGGGGCTGGACGCCGATTCCAAGCACAAGAAGTCGGCGCGTACCGTCGGTGACGTGCTCGGCAAGTTCCACCCCCACGGCGACTCGGCCTGCTACGAAGCCATGGTGTTGATGGCCCAGCCGTTCAGCTATCGCTACACGCTGGTCGACGGCCAGGGTAACTGGGGTGCGCCGGATGATCCCAAGTCCTTCGCCGCCATGCGTTACACCGAAGCGCGGCTGTCGCGTTATTCCGAAGTGCTGCTCAGCGAGCTGGGCCAGGGCACGGCGGACTGGGGACCGAACTTCGACGGCACGCTGGACGAGCCGCTGGTCTTGCCTGCCCGTCTGCCGAACATTCTGCTCAACGGCACCACCGGTATCGCCGTGGGCATGGCCACCGACGTTCCGCCGCACAACCTGCGCGAAGTCGCCACCGCCTGCGTGCGCTTGCTCGACGAGCCCAAGGCCACGGTCGAACAGCTCTGTGAACACATCCAGGGCCCGGACTACCCGACCGAAGCGGAAATCATCACCCCACGCGCCGACTTGCTGAAAATCTACGAAACCGGTCGCGGTTCCGTGCGCATGCGCGCCGTGTATCACATCGAAGACGGCGATATCATCGTCACCGCGCTGCCGCATCAGGTTTCGGGCGCCAAGGTGCTGGAACAGATCGCCGCGATGATGCAGGCCAAGCCGTCCAAGGCGCCGCAAATTGCCGACCTGCGTGACGAGTCCGACCACGAAAACCCGTGCCGGATCGTGATCATCCCGGGTGCCCGGAAAAACTTCGACCACGATGCACTGATGCAGCACCTGTTCGCCAGCACCGAGCTGGAGTCGAGCTACCGGGTCAACATCAACATCATCGGCCTGGATGGCAAGCCGCAGCTGAAAAACCTGCGCGCGCTGCTTGTCGAATGGCTGGAGTTCCGGGTGCAGACCGTGCGTCGTCGCCTGCAATTCCGCCTCGACAAGGTCGAGCGTCGCCTGCACCTGTTGGACGGCCTGTTGATTGCCTATCTCAACCTGGATGAAGTGATCCACATCATCCGTACCGAGGAGCAGCCACGGGCCAGGTTGATCGAACGCTTCGCCCTGAGCGAAATCCAGGCCGACTACATCCTCGACACCCGTCTGCGTCAGTTGGCGCGACTGGAAGAGATGAAGCTGCGTGCCGAGCAGGATGAACTGCTCAAGGAACAAGCCAAGCTGCAAGCCCTGCTGAGCAGCGAAGCCAAGCTGAAAAAACTGGTGCGCAGTGAGCTGATCAAGGACGCTGAAACCTACGGCGATGACCGCCGGTCGCCTATTGTCGAGCGTGCCGAGGCCAAGGCCCTGACCGAGCACGATCTGCTGCCGAACGAGAAAGTGACGGTCGTGCTGTCGGAAAAAGGCTGGATTCGCTCCGCCAAAGGCCACGAGATCGATGCCACCGGGCTTTCCTACAAGGCCGGGGACGGTTTCAAGGCGTTGGCAGCCGGGCGCTCCAACCAGTTTGCCGTGTTTATCGACTCCACCGGCCGCAGTTACTCGGTGGCCGCCCACACCTTGCCGTCGGCCCGTGGCCAGGGCGAGCCGCTGACCGGTCGCCTGACGCCGCCGCCAGGGGCGAGTTTCGAATGTGTGCTGATGCCGGAAGACGATGCGCTGTACGTGATCGCCTCCGACGCCGGTTACGGTTTCGTGGTCAAGGGTGAGGACCTGCAGGCCAAGAACAAGGCAGGCAAGGCCTTGTTGAGCCTGCCGAACAATGCCAAGGTCATGCTGCCGCGTCCCGTGGCCGACCGTGAACAGAACTGGCTGGCGTCGGTGACGACCGAAGGTCGCCTGCTGATCTTCAAGATCAGCGACCTGCCACAATTAGGTAAGGGCAAAGGCAACAAGATCATCGGGATTCCTGGTGAACGAGTGGCCAGTCGCGAAGAGTATGTGACGGACATCGCCGTATTGCCGGACGGTGCAACACTGGTGTTGCAGGCCGGGAAACGTACCTTGTCGCTGAAAGCGGACGACCTCGAGCACTACAAGGGTGAACGCGGTCGTCGGGGCAACAAGTTGCCTCGTGGCTTCCAGCGGGTGGATGCGCTGCTCGTCGAAAACCTCAATTAGGCGACTTAGAAGCGCCGAACTACGATTTAACCCGTAGTTCGGCGCTTTGCGCTGGAGTCGGAACGCATATTCACGGATGATATGGCCTTTCAAGCGTCGGCGTAGCCGCGCATTTTTAATATTTGTTGAGTATTTTCACTGTGGTCAGCCTTTTGGCGATCACCTGGATGGGACGATGACTGCTCTGCGCCTTCCTTTTATTCTCATGCTCGCCGGCGTTCTTGGCCTGGCGGGTTGCAGCGTTCACCAGCCGGTGTCGTTGTACCAGCTGGATGCTGGAAATCCGGCTCAGCCTGCACAGAACGCAGGCATGGCGGTATTGTTGGGCCCGGTCACCGTGGCCGACTACCTGCAACGCGAAACCCTGTTGCAGCGTCAGCCGGATGGCAGCCTGCAGGCCTCGACCGATGGTCGTTGGGCTGGCAGCCTTTCGTCGGATATCGATCAGTTGTTGCTGCGTCAGGTCTCAGGTCGCCTGGACAGCCAGCGCGTAGTGCTGGCTCCGGCGACAGTGGGTTTCACCCCGGACGTTCAGGTGCTGCTGACCATCACACGCCTGGACTCGGGTGAAAAACAACCGGCGATCCTCGACGCGCAATGGCGCCTGATCGACCGTCGCGGGCAGGTCCGCGACAACCGCATCATCCATTTGCAGGAACAGCATGCCGGTAGTACGGCGGCGCAGGTCCAGGCACAGGGCGTTTTGTTGCAACGCCTGGCCGAGCAACTGTCGGTGGCGATCAAGCCTCTGGCCAACCAGCCGCCGATCGCCGAAGTCCCGCGCAAGCCGGCAGCCAAGGCGGCAGCACCTGCGGTAGAGCAGGAAAAGCAGCCGAAGATCCCGATGGCCGCGCCTATTCGTACGGATATGGAAGTGTTCCGCTTCTAAGTCTGGACTGAAGCTGTTGCCCATATAAAGCCCGCCCTGTGCGGGTTTTATAGTTTCTACAGACCAGAGATTCTTATCGCCTGCCCTGGCCTCTTCGCGAGCAAGCCCGCTCCCACAGGTTCGGGGGGTGTTTACATAATTTGTGTACGACACGGACACTGTGGGAGCGGGCTTGCTCGCGAATAGGCCAGAACAGACAACAAAAAAGCCCACAGACGATCGCTCATCTGCGGGCTTTATTGTGGCCGGGCCTGAGGCTTAAGCGCGGCGCTCGTGCATCCGCGCCAATTGCCGTTCAAGCATCGATGGATACGGCTCCATCAACCGCTCCACGCAGCACGCGCCTTCAGGGCTGGCAATCGGGCGGATCCGCGCACGCTGGCGGATCAACGCGTCATCACTGATCTTGCGCTCCACCAGCAGCAGGTTGCGGCTGTGTTGCGACAGGGCCAGGGCGTCCTGGGCGGAGTCGGTCAGCAGCAGGTCGATCTGGCTCAGGCCGAACAGTTCTTCGCCGAGGGTCAGGCCCAGTTGCAATTGCAGGGTGATGCCGCTGTCCGCGACTTCGATCTGCAACTGGTGGCCCAGGGCCCGCAGCAGCTCGCCACAGCAAATGGCGTTGGTCAGGTAATCGTCGCCGCTGTCTTCGGTGTGGAACAGCATCAAGGTGCTGCCATCGTTCAAGGTCTCCACTTCACCTTGATACAACGACGCGGCCTGATCGAGACAGTCGCGATAGCGTTCGAGCAGTTCTTCCAGGCGTGCCCGCGGCAGGCGTCGCAGTTGTTCCTGGGAGCCCAGTTGCACTGCCAGCACTGCGCTGTGTTGCGGCACGCTCGGAGTGGCCTGGCGAATGACCGGTTGCGGGTTGCTGACCAGCGATTCGTCGCGCAGATCGGCGAACGGGTCCTCATCATCGTCGTCTTCGACGGTGCTGACGATCTGCCGCGGCGCTGGCTTGAGCGCTGCTACCGGGCGACTTTCGTCGAAGCTCGGATCGCGCAGGTTGCGCACTTCGAAGGCCGGGTCGGCCTCGTCATCGACGTCGTCGATCTCCGGTTCCAGTTCCGGTTCTGGCACCGGGGCGGGTTCCGGGGCGAAGTTGGCGTGCAGCTGGCGCGCCAGGTCACCGATTTCGTCCTGGCGGTCGGTGGCCGGGGTGTATTCATCGATATTGCGCAGCCACACCCGCAGTTGCAGCAGCGGCGTGGAGAGATAACGCCCCATGCGCAGGCTCAAGGCCAAAGACAGGGCGAGCAGGATGGCGCTGAGGATACCCATGCTTTGCAGGCTGATGGTCATTGGCTGCTGGAACTGGTCCATGTCCAGGCTGATGCGCAATTGCCCGGCGGTCACGTCCTGGAAGGTGATCTTGCTCTGGTACATGCCCTCGGCTTCGCCCAGCAGGCCATGCTTGGGGCGCTGGCCGGACTCGGCGAGGATACGGTTGTCCGGACTGTAGATGGCGGCGTGGGCCACCAGCTTGTTCTTGGTCAGGTTGTTGAGCAGCACGTTGAGGCTGAGGATGTCGTTGGACACCAACAGCTCGGTGGCCGAGGTGGCCGTCTGCGTGGTCAGGCTTTCGCCCAGCGCATCCGCCTGCTCGTGCATGGCCTGCTTGAACTGCAAGCCCATCACACCGGCATAGATGACCAGGGCCAGGGCGACCAGGATCACGTTATGGCTGGCAATGCGCAATGCAATCGGTACACGGCGGTGGCGCAGTGCCCGGAAGATCAGCAGGAAGAAGTTGTCGGTTTTTACTGGCGTGGGCCGGTTCACTTGAGCTCGGCTCTTTTGTCCGTGAAGTTGACGCGCAGTATAGCGACAGGCCCTAGACCGTCAAAGCGCTCACGGTGCCCGATGGTCACTGAAAGTGGGTAGAATGCGGTTTTTTTCCACCTGCGGGGGTGCGCCTTGCGCGAAATCGTCCTGATAAACATCACTGGTGAGGACCGTCCGGGTCTGACTGCGGCCATTACCGGCGTTCTGGCCCAGGGTGGTGTGAACATTCTCGACATCGGTCAGGCGGTGATCCACGACACCTTGTCGTTCGGCATCCTGGTTGAAATTCCTGACACCGAGCAAGGCAAGTCCGTGCTCAAGGACATCCTGTTCAAGGGCTATGAGCTCGATCAACAGGTGCGTTTCACGCCGGTATCCGAACAGGATTACCAGCAGTGGGTCGGCAACCAGGGCAAAAAGCGCCACATCGTGACCCTGTTGACCCGCAAGGTGACAGCCGGGCAGTTGCAGGCCGTGAGCTCGATCACCGCCAAATATGGCTTGAACATTGACCACATCGACCGTCTTTCCGGGCGCATGCCGCTGGACACCCCGGCCGACAAGGGCAAGGGCTGCATCGAATTTTCCGTGCGTGGCGAGGCGGCTGATCCGCAGGCGCTGCGGGCAGAATTCCTCAGCGTTGCCCAGGAACTGAATGTCGACATCGCCTTCCAGGAAGATTCGCTGTTCCGTCGCAACCGTCGCCTGGCGGTGTTCGACATGGACTCGACGCTGATCGAAGCCGAAGTGATCGATGAGCTGGCCAAGGCGGCCGGTGTGGGTGACAAGGTTTCGGAAATCACCGAGCGGGCAATGGCCGGTGAGCTGGATTTCCGCGCCAGCTTCAAGGAACGTCTGGCCTTGCTCAAAGGGCTGGATGTCAATGTGCTGGATTCCATCGGCGCCTCGCTGCGCCTGACCGAAGGTGCGGAAACCCTGTTCGCCGAACTCAAGCGTCTGGGCTACAAGACTGCGATTCTGTCGGGCGGCTTCACTTACTTTGCCAAGCAATTGCAGGCCAAGCTGGGCATCGACTACGTGTTCGCCAACGAACTGGAAGTGGTCGACGGCAAAGTCACCGGCGTGGCGGTCGAGCCGATTGTCGATGCGCAGCGCAAGGCGGACTTGTTGAAGGAATTGGCACACAAGGAAGGCTTGCGCCTGGAGCAGACCATTGCGGTCGGCGACGGTGCCAACGATCTGCCAATGCTGGCGATTGCCGGGTTGGGCGTGGCGTTCCGCGCCAAGCCGCTGGTCAAGCAGTCGGCCAAGCAGGCGATTTCGACGCTGGGGCTGGATGGTGTGCTGTATCTGCTGGGCTTGCGCGATCGCGACGGCCAGCTCTGACACCGTAAAACAACTGTAGGAGCGAGCTCGCTCGCGATGAACCTGAGAGCGACGCGTGCATTCAGAATGCCCGCGTCATCGTTGACGACCATCGCGAGCAAGCTCGCTCCTACAGTTACAGTGCCGGTGTATATCGGGCTTTTGGTGAGCCCATGCCCTGACCCATCTGCACCGCTGTACCGGCGGTCATTTCTTCAGCCCACTTCACTTGATCCGGCCCGAACAGCACGACGGCGGTCGAACCCAGCTTGAAGCGACCCAGTTCCGCACCCTTTTCCAGGTGGATCGGTGCGCGGGCGGCTTCGTCGTAACGGAAGGTTTTCAGTTCGCGCTTCGGTGGCGTCACCAGGCCCGCCCAGACGGTTTCGATCGAGGCCACGATCATTGCGCCCACCAGTACCACGGCCATCGGGCCGCGCTCGGTGTCGAAAATGCACGCCACGCGCTCGTTGCGGGCAAACAATTCCGGAACGTTTTCAGCGGTGGTCTGGTTGACCGAGAACAGGCGACCCGGGATGTAGATCATCTCGCGCAGGGTGCCAGCCAGTGGCATGTGCACGCGGTGATAGTCCTTCGGCGACAGGTAGATGGTCGCGAAGTCGCCACCCATGAACGGCGCAGCATTCGCCGCATCGCCACCGAGCAGTTCCAGCACGCTGAAGCTGTGGCCCTTGGCCTGGAACACACGACCGTGCTCGATCGGGCCGAGCTGGCTGATCGCGCCGTCGGCCGGGCTGAGGATCGCGCCCGGGGTCTCGTCCAGCGGGCGGGCACCGTCTTTCAGTGCGCGGGTGAAGAACGCATTGAAGTGCTCGTAGGCGGTCAGGTCTTCGACCAGCGCCTGGGACATGTCCACCTGGTAACGCTTGGCGAACCAGGCGGTAAAGGCGTTCTTGAACCAGCGCACGCGGCATTCGGCGATGCAGCCGGCCAGTCGCGAGAGCAAGTTGTGAGGCAGCAGGTACTGGCTGACGATAAACAGACGCTTGTTCATTAACTGTCCTTGAAAAACTTAAATCTCTACGGGCGTATCGGGATGGTTGCCCCATTCGCCCCAGGAGCCGGCGTAGCCTTTGACCCGCGGATAACCGAGAGCCTTGGCCACCAGATAGGTGAAGCCGGACCGATGATGGGTCTGGCAGTGGGTAATCACTTCTTTGTCTTTGCTGATCCCGAGTTGTTCGAGGATCTGCGGCATGTCGGTGCGGATGCGCAGGTGGCGCGCCTGATCCATGCCGGCGGTCCATTCGAAATTGACCGCGCCGGGAATGTGCCCGCCCTTGGCTGCCAGGACTTTCTCGCCGGAATATTCCAGCGGCCCGCGTGCGTCCCAGATCGCCAGGTCGGCGGCGCCGAGACGGCTTTGCAGGTATTCGCGGGTGGCGGTGGGTTCGTCGTGCAGGGTCAGTGAAACCGGGCCGCCCACGGGTGGCGGGATCTGGATCGACATGGGCAAACCTTCTGCCAGCCAGGCTGGCAGGCCGCCGTTGACATAGTGGTACTTGCAGTGGCCGATGACATCCAGCAGCCAGATGAAGCGCCCGGCCCAACCGCCACCTTCGTCGTCATACACCACGTAGACCGCATCGGGGTTGTGTCCCAGTTCACCGAACAACGTTTCGAGTGCTGCCTGCGGGGGCATCAGTCCAGGGGCGGGCGCCTGACCCAGTTGCGTGCGTTTGGGATCGACAAAACGCGCGCCGGGAATGTGCCCTTCGGCGTAGCGGGCGGCACTGGTCAAGTCCACCAGAATCAGTTCGCGGGCGTCGAGGCGAGGGAGCAAGTCGCTCGGCTCGATCACCAGCGGCAAGCCAGAGAAGTCAGACATGTGAGGTCTCCAGAGCACAAAAGGGAGGATTGTAGCGCAGCTTATTGGCCTCGGTTACTAAAGCTGTGCAGGGCTTTTTCGATGCATTGTGCGGTTTTGCCGAATGCCTGTACGGAAATTTCCGAAAACGGCCCTCCGCCCTGATCCGCCACGACGATCATGATCACCCGGCCATTGTTGACCAGCGAACGCAGCAGCAGGTGTTCGCCGCTGAACTGCGAACGCAGACCGTTGGGCATCAGGGCCGAGAATTGCGCGTTGTTGGCTGGCGTCAGGCGGACCTGGGCCTGTTGCGCGAGCAGGCGTTGCAATACGTTGCTCTGGCTGACCACGAAATTCAGCCCGGCCGCCTCTTTCGGCAGGCCGGCCGTCTGGTGCACGCGCAGGTTGGCGTGGGTGCGGTCAGCCATCAGGATCATCACCCGACGCATGCCGCAGGCTGCGAGGGCGTCCCGGGCGGCGATGGTCAGGTGCATGGCATTGGTGAAGCGGCTCGGCTCGACCAGCAATTCGGCGCATTGCTTGCGCCATTTCGCCAGTTCTTCGGCGGTGGGTGCCGCGGCCGGCAGCAGTCCGGCGTGGATACGGTTCATGCCCCACGGCCAGATCAGCGATTCGGCGGGGTGCCAGAGATCGGGCATGGCATGCTGGCGCGCGCTGTTGGCGGCTTGCTGATGCAGTTGCTGCTGCACCTCATCCATCGGCATTTGCAGGTAAAGGCTGGTCAGGTACTGCCAGCGCTCACTGTGCGGGCTGTCCCAGGCGTGTTGCGCCGACAGCGCCAGGCCGTTGGCCAGCAATACCGTATTGGCCGGTTGATTGAGCCAGCGGCGCAGGGTCGGGTTGTCATCGAGGCGGTTCTGCTGACGCAATGGATGCTCGCTGTCGCGGGCAATGCGCAGGACCTTCACCAGTTCCCGTTGTTCAGTGAGCAACAGTCGATAGCCTTGCTGTACCCAGATCGGCAAGCGCCAGATCTCCACCAATGCCTGGCCGATGTCCAGCAGGCGTACACCAAACAGTTGCCGCTCGACTTTGCGTGCCGACTCGCCTTTATGGATGACCCGCAGTTCCCAGTCTTCGAGCAGTTCTGGATGGGTCAGCGCCAATGGCCACAGGGGCGAAAGGAACAGCAGGCTACCCCAGTGGATGTCCTGCCACAGGCGCGCCAGGCGACTGGCAAAAAAACCGTTGGCCTGTTGCGTGGCGTGCTGGCTGATCATCTGCAGCTGACGCAAGGCTTTGGGAATGTCGGACTGGGGGTCGGCGGGCAAGCGCGCGAGCAGCTCTTCGGTGCGCTTCAGGCCGAGGCGATTGATCGCGATCTCGAGGTTCTCCGCAGGCTCGGTCATGCTGCCGTGGGAGTGCCGGTTGGCTTCGCGAATCACGCTCAAGGCCAGGGCCGGGCTGCCTTGCATGAGGTCGGCGATGTCGCGCAGCGAGCTGCGATTGTCGCGGATGGCCTTGCAGACAAGGTCGTGGCTGGCTTGCGGGACGGGAAGGCGTACGCCATCGAGCAGCTTGATCCAGCCTTCGAGTGTCGTCGGTTTTGGCGTTGGAACGTTCGTTTCGTTAACCATGGTTGGAGGCGATCATCGTCAGCATTACCCAGGCCCGGAATGGGTCAAATTGGCTTTTCGCCTGAACGGGCTATAGTCTGGCGCAGTTTTGCCGATAAGTAGAAGAAGAGATTTTTTAACTTCCGAATATGACCTTGAACCCGACTCAGTAAGTGCTCTCCTACCTATGGCTAAAATTATCGGCATCATCGTCGTATTCGCGAGCGTGCTCGGCGGATACGTGCTTTCCCACGGCAAGATTGCCGCCCTGATCCAGCCTTTCGAGGTCATGATTATCGGTGGTGCGGCCCTCGGCGCATTCCTGCAGGCCAACCCTGGCCATATGGCGATGCACGTTCTCAAGAAAGCCTTGGGAATGTTCAGTTCACGCTTCAACCACGGGTTCTATCTGGAAGTGCTGGGCCTGATCTACGAGATCCTCAACAAGAGTCGCCGCGAAGGCATGATGGCGATTGAAGGCGATATCGAAGATGCCGCCGCGAGCCCGATCTTCGCCAAGTACCCGACGGTCCTCAAGGATGAGCGCATGACAGCATTTGTCTGCGATTACCTGCGCATCATGTCCTCCGGCAACATGGCTCCCCACGAACTTGAAAACCTGTTCGACATGGAGCTTGCCAGCCTCAAGGAAGACCTGGACCACCCGTCCCACGCGGTGAATGGCATTGCCGACGCCATGCCGGGTTTCGGTATCGTCGCGGCGGTATTGGGTATCGTGGTGACCATGGCTTCGCTGGGTGAAAGCGACCAGAAAATGATTGGCCTGCACGTTGGTGCGGCACTGGTCGGTACCTTCTTCGGTATTCTCGCGGCCTACGGCTTCTTCGGTCCCTTGGCGCATGCCCTGGGTCACGATGCCAAGGAAGAGCTGAACGTCTACGAAGCCATCAAGGCCTCGCTGGTCGCTTCGGCTTCCGGCATGCCGCCATCGCTGGCGGTAGAGTTCGGGCGCAAGGTTCTGTACCCGGCGCACCGCCCTAGCTTCGCGGAGCTGGAACAAGCGGTTCGTGGTCGTTAAGAATGGAAAATAACCAGCCGATAATCATCAAGCGCGTCAAGCGCTACGCCGGCGGGCATCACGGGGGCTCCTGGAAAATCGCCTTCGCCGACTTTGCCACGGCGATGATGGCGTTCTTCCTGGTGCTGTGGCTGCTGTCCACCGCCACCCCGGAACAGAAGATTGCCATCGCCGGTTACTTCAAGGACCCGATCGGCTTTACCGAAAGCGGTACGCCGTACATCATCGATCTGGGCGGAACGCCGACCCTGGCGCCGGAAAACACCCTCAACCCTGAGGTGAAGTCCCAACCGCAGCCGGACAAGGTCACCGTCGATACCGACCAGGTCGAAGGCATGGCCGAGCAGGTCGAAAAGGAACGCCTCGAACTGTTGCTGCAAGAACTGCAGAACAAGGTCGAAGAGAACCCGCAGCTGCAGAAATTCAAAGACCAGATCATGTTCGAGATCACCACGGACGGCCTGCGTATCCAGATCGTGGATGCAGAAAACCGCCCGATGTTCGACTCAGGTTCGGCCCGTCTGAAACCGTATTTCGAAGACATCCTGCTGGCCATGGCCGATACCATCAAGGCGGTGCCGAACAAGATCAGCATCAGCGGTCACACCGATGCCAAGCCATACACCGGTACCGGTGATTTCGGTAACTGGGAGCTCTCGGCCAACCGTGCCAATGCCGCGCGCCGCGCGCTGGTGGCGGGCAGTTATCCGGATACGCAGGTGGCGCGCGTGGTCGGTTATGCCTCGTCGGCGCTGTTCGATCGTGAGCATCCGTTCAACCCGGTGAACCGTCGTATCGACATCGTGGTGCTGACCAAGAAGGCTCAGCGCGCGATCGAAGGTTCGCAAGGCGCGGAGACTGCTCCCGATGCACCGCAAGGTTCGGCTGCTCCGGGAGCTGCACCGGCTGCACCAGTCGACCCGAACGGGTTGCCGGCGGACAAGGAACCGCTGCCGGCTCATGAGCTGCGTGAGCGGCTGAATCTGTTTGATAACCCGGCACCGAAAACGGGTGAGCCACCCAAGCAGTGACCGACAAAAAAAAGCCGACAGTAATGTCGGCTTTTTTTTGTGTTTTTCACAGATTTGGAGGCCGCTTCCTTGTAGGAGCCGGCTTGCTGGCGATGGCGGCTTCATGGTTGGCGTGATTTTTTGGTGGTGTACATATCCGTTTCTGCGGTAACGGCCACTTAGGGTTCCGCCTTTACGACGGGTTACTTGGAAGAGCGGAGCGCCGCCCGGCCCCAAGTAACCAAGGGCTCTTGCCCCTGACGTTCGGTGCCTCGC
>NZ_JBGLYV010000077.1:0-27809 GCF_047304225.1 Pseudomonas sp. Pseusp3
AAAAAATCGGCGGGCCAAAGTTGCGCGGCCTTACCCTTTTTGGGCCGCTGCCCGGCGGGGCCCCCCCGGCGGGGGGGCGCCCCAGCACAGGAGTTCCTCATGCTCTTACAACGCATTTTTGCTTCGGTGCTGTTGCTGGCCTGCCTCAGCCTGGTGGCGATGGCCTGGCCCTACCAGGCACCTTTTTCCTACGAACCGATCGGCCCGCGAGCCTTCCCCCTGCTGATGCTGGGGCTGATGGGCCTGGCGCTGGTGTACATGGTGTATCGCCCCTCGCCGATCAAACACACCGATGAAGATCCGCCAATGGATCGCGAAACCCTGAACAAGATCGGTGTTTGCGTGCTGTTACTGCTGGTCTTCGCCGGGCTGTTCGAACCGCTGGGCTTCATCCTCAGCAGCATGCTGATTGGCATTCCCATGGCGCGCCTGTACGGCGGGCGCTGGTTGCCGGGCGCGGTGATCATCAGCCTGATGAGCGTCGGCCTGTACCTGCTGTTCGACAAAGTCATGGACGTGCCACTGCCTCTGGGCCTGCTCGACGTTCTGGAGAACTGATATGGATACGCTTGGTTATTTGAGTCATGGCTTCGGCGTCGCACTGACCCCTTACAACCTGGTGACCGCACTCAGCGGCACGCTGATCGGTACGGTCGTCGGCCTGCTGCCGGGACTGGGCCCGATCAATGGCGTGGCGTTGCTGATCCCGATCGCCTTCGCGCTGGGCCTGCCGCCGGAGTCGGCACTGATCCTGTTGGCGGCGGTTTACCTGGGCTGCGAATACGGCGGCCGGATCAGTTCGATCCTGCTGAACATCCCGGGCGAAGCCTCCACCGTTATGACCACCCTCGACGGCTACCCGATGGCCCGCCAAGGTTTGGCAGGTGTTGCACTGTCGCTGTCGGCCTGGAGTTCATTCATCGGCGCCTTCATTGCGACCTGCGGCATGGTGGTGTTCGCGCCGATGCTGGCGAAATGGGCGATCGCCTTCGGTCCGGCGGAATACTTCGTGCTGATGGTGTTCGCCATTGTCTGCCTCGGCGGCATGGCCGGGGATCGACCGCTGAAGACGTTCATCGCGGCGCTGATCGGGTTGTTCCTGTCCACCGTCGGCATCGATGCCAACAGCGGCGTGTACCGCTTCACCGGCGATAACATCCACCTCACCGACGGCATTCAGTTCGTGGTGCTGGTGCTGGGTCTGTTCTCCATCAGCGAAATTCTGCTGCTGCTGGAAAAAACCCACCGTGGCCAGGAAGCTTTCCAGGCTACCGGGCGGATGCTGTTCAACTTCAAGGAAGCCGCCTCGGTGTTCTGGGTGAACATGCGCTGCGGTGTGCTCGGCTTCATCATGGGCGTACTGCCGGGGGCCGGTGCGACGCTGGCCAGCGCCGTGGCCTACATGACCGAGAAACGCATTGCCGGCCCAAGCGGAAAATTCGGACAAGGCGACAAGCGTGGCCTGGCTGCACCGGAAACCGCCATTGGCGCAGAAGCCTGTGGCGCGCTGGTGCCGATGCTGACCCTCGGCGTTCCTGGTTCAGGCACCACGGCCGTGATGATCGGCGCACTGTCGCTGTACAACATCACGCCGGGCCCACTGCTGTTCCAGCAGCAGCCGGACATCGTCTGGGGCCTGATCGCATCGTTGTTCATCGCCAACATCATGCTGGTGATCCTCAACATCCCGATGATCCGCATCTTCACCAAGATCCTCGCGGTACCGAACTGGGCACTGGTGCCGATGATCGCGATCATCACCGCTATCGGCGTGTACGCGGTGCATGCCACCACGTTCGACCTGTTCCTGATGATCGGTATCGGCATCTTCGGCTACATCCTGCGCAAGCTGGATTTCCCGTTGTCGCCGGTACTGCTGGGGTTCATCCTCGGCGGCTTGATGGAGCAGAACCTGCGTCGGGCGCTGTCGATCTCCAACGGTTCGCTGGACATCCTCTGGTCGAGCGGCATCACTGTCGGTGTCTGGGGCTTGATCGTGGTCATGCTTCTGGTGCCGATCGTGCGCATCTGGCGTAAACGTTCGGTTGCACGGCGCGTTATTGCCGATGTCTGATCGAACACCGTTCAAAGCCTGGTGGGGAACCCCGCTGGTCGGCCTGCTTGGCGGTTACCTCGCCAGCCAGGTCGGCTGGCCTTTGCCGTGGATGGTCGGCTCGTTGCTGGCGATCATCCTCGTGCGCTGCCTGACACCCTGGCAATTGGCCGAAATCCCTGGCGGCCGCAAGTGCGGCCAGTGGATCGTCGGTATCGGCATTGGCCTGCACTTCACCCCGCTGGTGATGGAGCAGGTGCTGAGTCATTTCGGTCTGATCTTCTTTGGTGCGTTGATCACCAGCCTGTCTGCGGTCGTCGGCGTATGGCTGATGCGCCGCACAGGTGAAGATCGCGCCACGGCGTTCTTTTCCAGCATGCCCGGCGGTTCCGGTGAGATGGTCAACCTCGGTGCCCGCAATGGCGCGGTGCTCAGCCGTGTGGCGGCGGGGCAGAGTTTGCGGGTGCTGGTGGTAGTACTCTGCGTGCCGGCGGCCTTCAAATATTTACTGGGCGATGGTGACCCGGTTTTACATGCCACCGCGGTGGACTGGCGCTGGCTGGCCCTGCTGTTCCCGGCAGGCGCATTGGCGGCCTGGATCTGGGAACGCCTGCGTCAACCCAACCCCTGGCTGTTCGGGCCGTTGCTGGTCAGTGCGGCAGTCAGCATCGGCTGGGACCTGCACATCGGCCTGCCCAATGGCGGTAGCCAGATCGGCCAATGGTTGATCGGCAGCGGTCTGGGCTGTCACTTCAACCGGCAGTTTTTCCGCCGTGCGCCATCGTTCATGGGGCGCACCTTGATCGGCACGGTATTGACCATGTTGATTGCAACGGCGGCGGCGCTGGGTCTGAGTGCGCTGACCCACCTGGATCTGCGCTCGCTGACCCTGGGCATGATGCCCGGCGGCATTGCCGAGATGAGCCTGACGGCGGAAAACCTGCAACTGTCGGTACCGCTGGTGACGGCGATGCAGGTGATGCGGTTGTTGTTTGTGCTGTTTCTGGCGGAGCCATTGTTCAAGTACTGGAACCGGGGCCCGGATTCTGTCTGAAAGACCGAGTTGCCCGATTCGCGAGCAAGCCCGCTCCCACATGGGTTTTGTGAACACCGAAAATCCAGTGTGGGAGCGGGCTTGCTCGCGAAGCTTTTAGATTGGCGGCAACCGCCACTCGATCGGCGTCTCGCCATTCTGTTCCAGAAACTTGTTGGTCCGGCTGAAGTGCCCGCAACCGAGGAAGCCGCGATAGGCGGACAGCGGTGACGGGTGCACCGAAGTCAGCACCAGATGCTTGGTCGCATCGATCAGCTTCTGCTTGCTCTGGGCATGGGCGCCCCACAGCATGAACACCAGGTGCGGCTGCTGTTGGCTGACCACTTCAATGATGCGATCGGTGAAAAACTGCCAGCCCTTGTCCTTGTGTGCATTGGCATTGGCGCGCTCGACGGTCATGGTGGTGTTGAGCATCAGCACGCCCTGATCGGCCCAGCTCTGCAGGTAACCGTGGTTGGGGATGTCGATGTTCAGGTCGCGCTTGAGCTCTTTGTAGATGTTCACCAGCGACGGTGGCGCCGGCACGCCGGGTTGCACCGAGAAGCACAAACCATGGGCCTGGCCCGGGCCGTGATAGGGATCCTGACCGAGGATCACCACTTTGACCTTGTTCAGCGGCGTGGAATTGAGCGCGTTGAAGATCATCGGCCCCGGCGGATAGATCTCCTTACCGGCCGCCCGCTCCTGTTGCAGGAAATTGCGCAACTCTGCCATGTAGGGCTGGTCGAATTCGGCACGCAGTGCCTCCTTCCAGCCCGGTTCGAGTTTGATACGGTCGTCAGCAGTCATGGTTACACCCGGCAAAAACAATGGGGCGAACCCTAAGAAGGCCCATCGCGCTTGTCAATTGATCTGACGCAGATCCAGCACTTTCCCACACAGCGATCATACTTAACCCTCAATTTCCCGATCGAGGTCATGATGAACCTGCACTTCGAAGAACTCACCGGCACCGACGGCGCCCGCATCGGCGTCGCCAGCCTGGATGCCGAAAAATCCCTGAACGCCCTGTCCCTGCCGATGATCAACGCCCTGCGCGACCGCATGGAGGCCTGGGCCAAGGACCCGCAGATCGTCTGCGTGCTCTTGCGCGGCAATGGCGCCAAGGCTTTTTGCGCCGGTGGCGAAGTGCGCAGCCTGGTGGAAGCCAGTCGCGCCCATCCGGGTGAAGTACCGCCACTGGCCGCGCTGTTTTTTGCGGCGGAATATCGCCTGGACTTCAAACTGCACACCTACCCCAAACCGTTGATCTGTTGGGGCCACGGCTATGTGCTCGGCGGTGGCATGGGGCTGTTGCAAGGTGCGGGCATTCGCATCGTTACGCCGAGCAGCCGGTTGGCCATGCCGGAGATCAGCATCGGCCTGTACCCGGATGTTGGCGGCAGTTGGTTCCTGTCGCGCCTGCCCGGCAAGCTTGGGTTGTTCCTGGGCCTGACCGGCGCGCACATGAACGGCCGCGATGCCATCGATCTGGACCTGGCCGACCGCTTCCTGCTCGACGATCAACAGCCGGCACTGATCGACGGACTGCTGCAATTGAACTGGCAGGAACAGACGCCCATGCAGCTCAACAGCCTGCTCAAGGCCTTGCAGCAGGAAGCCGTGGCACAGATGCCCGAAGCCCAGTGGCTGCCGCGTCGTCAGCAGATCGACGAGTTGCTGGATGTGAGCGACGTGCGTTGCGCCTGGAAGGCCATCAGCGCCTTGCGCGATCACCGCGACCTGCTGCTGAGCCGTGCAGCCAGGACCCTGAGCGAAGGCTCACCGCTGACCGCGCACCTGGTATGGGAGCAGATCGCCCGTGCCCGGCACCTGTCGCTGGCCGAAGTCTTCCAGATGGAATACACCCTGAGCCTCAACTGCTGTCGTCATCCGGAGTTCAGCGAAGGCGTACGCGCCCGGTTGATCGACAAGGATCAGAAGCCGCACTGGCACTGGCCGGACATCAACAATGTGCCGGACGCGGTGGTAGAGGCGCATTTCCACAAGGCCTGGGAAGGTCGGCATCCGCTGGCGGATCTATCCGAGTACTGAACGAACTGTGGGAGCGGGCTTGCTCCGGGCGGCGATCCGACGAAAGCGGTGTGTCAGTCGACATTTTTGCTGCCTGACACACCGCCTTCGCGAGCAAGCCCGCTCCCACATCAGATCTGTGTTCTATAAAAATCTATCGGTGGCCGCCCCGCCAGTTGTGATCGCCACGCCCGTCGCGATGGTCGCGCCCGTCGTGATCGCGAAAGTCATTGTTCCAGCCCCTGTGGTTACGGCCGTCCCAGCCATGGTTCTGATGCATCCGGTAATCGCCCCGGTATGGCTGGTAGTAACGCGGAGCGGGCTGGTAATAGCGCGGCTGATACATCCGCGGCTGCGAGTAATAACGCGGTGTCGGCTGGTAATACCGCGCTGGCGGCACGTAATACCGGGGCGGCGGCGTGTAGTAACCGTTGGAATAGTAGGAACTCCCCCCGGCGTAATGGCTTGGCGCAGGCGAGGTGTAGACTTCGGAACTGTAGTAACTGCCTCCTTCGTCGTAGTAAGGCTCGCACCCACCTAGGGACAATCCCAACACAGCAAGCAGAAGAATTTGGCGATGCATGGCGGCCTCCTGGACCGCGGGTGAACCACACCAGCGACGCTGGCAGGCGACAGTCAAATGTTCAGTGAACTGTCGATAGATCAGACATCGAATTCAGAATCTGGTGCGTCTCTGAAACAAGTAGAAACATCTGGCCGATGAAAGGTTTTTCATCCATTCACACCACGATTAACGGTGGCCACCGTGAAATCCACCGCCATGATGCCCACCTCCGTGAAAGTCGTGTCCACGGTAATAACCATGCCCACCGTAGTAATAGGAGCGATAGCCACCGTAATAACGTGGGCCGTAGTAACCGTAGTAGTAAGGCGAGTAGTAACCGGGATAGTAATAAGGTGCCGCGTAGACATCGGCAGGACCGTCGTAGTAGTAGCAGCCAGACAATCCCACACCGAGCAGTGCACCGAACAACAATCGACGTAACATGACGGCCTCCGTAAAGACCTGTGACAGCAGCCAGCACAGACCGGCTGACATCTGTTTTGACTGGCAAATCCCTGCCAAGTGCAACGTCGCACCCACCTTCTGATCAGCGGTGGATACGTTCCAATGAGGTGCGCCTGCGCACCATCACAAGGCAGTCCGCCTTGCCAATCAAACCCTTCGCCCTCCCTGTCCCCCGCGCCAGAGCGCTCGGACCAACTTGGCACGCCTCTCGCTTTAACAAAACCGTGCAGGAGTCACTACAGGTTCGCGGCACCACAATTTGCAAATGGCTGACTAGGGTTCCGGCTCGCAATCGCGAGTGACTGGTCCGAGAGTTGGCGACCTCCAGTTGAGGTTACACGGCGGGATAAAAGCCCGGGAGACAAGCCACCGCTAACGGTGCCGCTGCCGTCCTGTCCGTCCTTGATCAACTGGAGAACCACCATGTCCCAGCTTCGTTTACCCGCCCTCTTCGCCGCTGCGTTTGCAGCCCTCGTGAGCGTCTCGTCCCAGGCTGCCCAGAAAGATCACTTCAACGTGTGCTGGACGATCTATGCCGGCTGGATGCCATGGGAATATGCCGGCAGCCAGGGCATCGTCGACAAATGGGCGAAGAAGTACGGCATCAAGATCGACGTGGTACAGCTCAATGACTATGTCGAATCGATCAACCAGTACACCGCCGGCCAGTTCGATGGCTGCACCATGACCAACATGGACGCACTGACCATTCCGGCCGCCGGTGGCGTCGACAGCACTGCACTGATCGTCAGCGATTTCTCCAACGGCAACGACGGCATCGTGCTCAAGGGCGAAGGCAAGAAAGTCATCGACCTCAAGGGCATGGACGTCAATCTGGTGGAGCTGTCGGTCTCCCATTACCTGCTGGCCCGGGCGCTGGATTCGGTGGACCTCACCGAGAAAGACCTGAAAGTGGTCAACACCTCCGACGCCGATATCTCGGCGGCCTTCAACACCGATCAGGTCAACGCCGTCACCACCTGGAACCCGATGCTCTCGGACATCAAGGCCAAGCCCGGGGTGAGCGAAGTGTTCAACTCCAGCCAGATCCCCGGCGAAATCATGGACATGATGGTGGTCAACAGCGCCACCCTCAAAGACAACCCGGCCCTGGGCAAAGCGCTGACCGGTGCCTGGTTCGAAGTCGTCGAGTTGATGAACCAGAAAAACGCGGCCAGCAAAGCCGCACTGGAACACATGGCCAAAGCCTCCGGTACTGACCTGGCGGGTTTCCAGGCGCAACTGGACACCACCCGACTGTTCGCCACGCCCAAGGAAGCCCTGGCGTTCAGCACCAGCAAGCAACTGCCGGAGACCATGCGCAAGGTCGCCGAGTTCTCCTTCCAGCACGGCTTGCTGGGTGAAGGCGCCAAGGACACCAGCGCGGTCGGCATGGCCTTCGCCAACGGCGTGACCAGCGGCGACAAAGGCAACCTCAAGCTGCGTTTCGACCCGAGCTACGTGCAGATGGCCGCCGACGCCAAGCTGTAATCAGGAGAACTGGCCATGCGCCTGATCAACCGTCACCCGGACCGCCCGAGTCGCCTGCTGTTGGTGATCCTGCCGTTCGCCCTGGTGCTGTTCGCCTACTTCACGGGCTCGGCCGAGCGACTGACGGACAACCCCAACGACAAGTTGCTGCCCAGCGCCGTGCAGATGACCGACGCGGTGAAACGCCTGGCGTTCGTGGCCGACACCCGTACCGGCGAATACCTGCTCTGGCAGGACACGGCGTCCAGCCTGCAACGCCTGGCCATCGGCCTGGGAATCAGCGCCTTGGCCGGGCTGTGCCTGGGCATCGCCGCCGGTACCCTGCCGCTGTTCGGTGCGCCGTTGTCCCCCTTGCTGACAGTGCTGTCGATGGTGCCGCCACTGGCGATCCTGCCGATCCTGTTCATCGTCTTCGGCCTGGGGGAATTGTCGAAAGTGATGCTGATCGTCATCGGTATCACTCCGGCCCTGGCCCGGGACCTGGAACAGCGCGCCCGGGAAATCCCCGTGGAGCTGTTGATCAAGGCCCAGACCCTTGGCGCTTCCACCTGGACCCTGATGCTGCGGGTGGTGCTGCCGCAATTGTTGCCACGCTTGTTGATCTCGCTGCGGCTGATGCTCGGCTCGGCGTGGCTGTTCCTGATCGCCGCCGAGGCCATCGCTTCTACCGACGGCCTTGGCTACCGGATTTTCCTGGTGCGCCGCTACCTGGCAATGGATGTGATCCTGCCGTACGTGGTGTGGATCACCCTGCTCGCCTGGCTGATGGATTGGGGCCTCAAACACCTCACCCGGCGTGCGTTCCCCTGGCACCAGGGGGGCGCCAAATGAGCTTCATCACCGTTAGAAACGTCTGGCAGCGATACGCCGATCAAGTGGTGCTCGAAGGCCTGAACCTGAATGTCGACGAGGGTGAGTTTTGCACGCTCGTGGGGGCATCCGGTTGTGGCAAATCGACCTTCCTGCGCCTGCTGCTCGGCCAGGAACGCGCCAGTCGCGGCGAGATCCTGCTCGACGGTCAGCCCTTGGCCGGTGAGCCGGATGCCAGCCGTGGCGTGGTGTTCCAGCGCTACTCGGTGTTCCCGCACCTGAGCGTGCTGGACAACGTTGCCCTCGGCCTCGAACTGCCGCGCTCGCCGTTGCTCGGACGCCTGTTCGGCAGTGCCAAAAAAGAGGCCCGCGAACAGGCATCGCAGTTGCTGCGAAAAGTCGGCCTTGGGCACTCGCTGGACAAGTACCCGGCGCAACTCTCCGGAGGCATGCAACAACGGCTGGCCATTGCCCAGGCGCTGATCATGAAGCCGCGCGTGCTGCTGCTCGACGAACCGTTCGGCGCCCTTGATCCGGGCATCCGCAAAGACATGCACGCCCTGCTGCTGGAGCTGTGGCGCGAGACCCGACTGACGGTGTTCATGGTCACCCATGACCTGTCCGAAGGTTTCAGCCTTGGCACGCGGCTGCTGGTGTTCGACAAGGTCCGCCTCGACCCGCACGCCCCCGGTGCCTATGGCGCACGCATCACCTACGACATCCCTTTGAACAGCGACCGCCGCACCCGCCGTGCCGCCGTCGACGCCTTGCCAGTGCAACTGGCGGGCTCACTTCGAACCGCTTGAGAGGGTTTTGCCCATGACTGATTCGCCCCGACTGTTCCCGCCCTTCGCCGAAGAAATGCTCCCTGGCGGCGGCCATCGTTCCTTCGTGCTCAAGCGCGGCCAATTGCTGCGCCTGACCGACCTGCGCGGCGGCGCCAACGTCAGCCTGACGTTGCTCAACGCCAATGAAAAAACCGAACGCCTGAACCTGCCCGACAGCCTCAAGTGCCAACACACCGCCAGGCTAACCGCCGGCCATTGCCTGTATTCGGACATGGGCCGCGTGCTGGCCGCCATCACCGCCGACACCTGCGGCTGGAGCGACAGCCTGGGCGGTGTGCTCTGCGCTGAAGAAGTGGCGCAAAAGTACGGCGCGGGCCGCTACCAGGAACTGCGCAACGGCTTCTTTCGCAACGGCACCGACAACCTGTTGGTGGAACTGGGCAAGTGGGGACTGGGCCTGTCCGACCTGCTGATGACCCTCAACCTGTTCAGCCGCGTGAACGTCGACGATGCCGGGCGCTTCCATTTCGTCGCGGGCAATTCCAGGGCCGGCGACTACATCGAGTTGTATGCGCCGATGGACACGCTGGTAGTGCTCACCGCCCTGCAGCACCCGATGGACCCGGCGCCTGAATACGCGCCGAAACCCTTGAAGCTGAGCTGGATGAACGCCGACCCCAGCGTCGCCGAACACTGCCGCACCTCGCGTCCGGAAAACGAGCGCGGCTTCATCAACACCGACCGTTTGTTCGCCTGAGGATCGCTGCCATGTCACTCGCCATCGCCACTGTTCAAAAACTGCCAGAAACAGCGGTCTACCGCGCCACCATCCCCGCCGGCGAACCCTGGCTGATGGAGGTCAAGGCTGGCCAGACCCTGCGCATCCTCGATCTGGAAGGCAATCAGGCTGTCGACACCTTGTTCTACAGCGTCGCCAACCCCAAGGAACGCTACGACGTGCAGCGCACCCTGCGCCGGCAGAACAGCGTGTACCTGAGCACCGGCAGCGTGCTGTTTTCCAACCTCGGCAAGCCGATGCTGACCATCGTCGCCGACACTTGCGGGCGCCACGACACCCTCGGCGGCGCCTGTGCGCAAGAGAGCAACACCGTGCGCTACGCCCTGGAAAAACGCTACATGCACAGCTGCCGCGACAACTACCTGCGCGCTTGCGTTCACGATGGCCGCCTGGGCAAGGGTGACATCGGGCCGAACATCAACTTCTTCATGAACGTGCCGGTCACCGCCGACGGCGGCCTGACCTTCGAAGACGGCATCTCGGCACCGGGCAAGTACGTCGACCTGCGGGCCGAGATGGACGTGATCGTGCTGATCTCCAACTGCCCGCAACTGAACAACCCGTGCAATGCCTACAACCCCACCCCTGCGGAGCTGCTGGTATGGAACTGAAATTCCCGGGATTGCGCCGCTGGTTGTTTGCCTTGTGCCAGGCCCGTTCAGGCCAGTGCCTCAAACCTCAGGAACATCACCACCCCCTGTAGGAGCGAGCTCGCTCGCGAAAAACCCGAAGCCACCGCTGGGCATCTGGTTTTACGCGTAATCGTTCACGACCATCGCGAGCAGGCTCGCTCCTACAGGGGGGCGGCGGTGATTTGAAGAAATCTGATTCTGCCGCCGGGGACGACCCCGGCTCTCATCGAAAAACTGCGGGACGGCCCGCATCCCCTCCAGGGGTTATGCCATGTTCGAAAAAGTCCTGATTGCCAACCGCGGCGCCATTGCCTGCCGCATCCTGCGGACCTTGCGCGAGCTGCAAGTGCAGGGTGTTGCCGTGTATTCCGAAGCCGATGCCGCCAGCCTGCACATCCTGCAAGCCGATGAGGCCCACAGCCTCGGCGAAGGCGCGGCCGCCGGCACTTACCTGGCGGTCGATAAAATCCTCGCCATCGCCAAAAACAATGGCGCCACCGCGATCCATCCCGGCTACGGCTTTCTCTCGGAAAACGCCGCGTTCGCCGAAGCCTGCGAGGCCGCCAACATCGCCTTCATCGGCCCGACGCCAGAACAATTGCGCGTGTTCGGCCTCAAGCACACTGCACGCGCCCTGGCCAAACAACACGGCGTGCCCATGCTCGAAGGCACCGAGCTGCTCGACAGCCTCGATGCCGCACTGCAGGCCGCTGAACAGATCGGCTACCCGGTGATGCTCAAGAGCACCGCCGGCGGTGGTGGCATCGGCATGCGCGTGTGCCGCAGTGCGGCCGAGTTGAGCGAGTCCTTCGAAACGGTCAAGCGCCTGGGTCAGAACAATTTCAGCGACGCCGGGGTGTTCATCGAAAAGTACATCCAGCGCGCCCGTCATCTGGAAGTGCAGGTATTCGGTGACGGTCACGGTCAAGTGATCGCCCTCGGCGTGCGTGACTGCTCGGTACAGCGGCGCAACCAGAAAGTCCTCGAGGAAACCCCGGCGCCGAACCTGCCCGACGGCATGGCCAATGAACTGTGCGCGGCGGCGATCAAACTGGCCAAAGCGGTGAATTACCGCAGCGCCGGCACCGTGGAGTTCGTCTTCGACAGCGATGCCCGGCGTTTCTACTTTCTGGAAGTGAACACCCGTTTGCAGGTGGAGCACGGCGTCACAGAACAGGTGTGGGGCGTCGACCTGGTGCGCTGGATGGTGCAACTGGCGGCCGGCGACCTGCCGCCGCTGAGCGATCTGGTACAGGCTCTGAAACCTGTGGGGCATGCGATTCAGGCGCGGTTGTATGCCGAGGATCCGGGGCGCGACTTTCAACCCAGCCCGGGCTTGCTCACCGCCGTGGATTTCCCGGTGACCGATGGCATTCGGCTGCGCATCGACACCTGGGTCGAGGCGGGCTGCGAGATCCCGCCGTACTTCGATCCGATGATCGCCAAGGTCATCAGTTGGGCGCCGACCCGTGAAGAGGCGACTGCCGATCTGCATCAGGCGCTGGGCGCCAGCCTGCTCTACGGCGTGGAAACCAACCGCGATTACCTGCGGCAGATTCTGCTGGATGGGCCTTTCGCCAGCGGTCAACCCTGGACCCGTTGCCTGGAAGGCCTGGTCTATCAGGCCAACACCTTCGAGGTGCTCAGCGCTGGCACCCAAACCAGCGTTCAGGACTATCCCGGCCGCCTCGGATACTGGGCGGTCGGCGTGCCGCCCTCGGGCCCGATGGACAGTCGCGCGCTGCGTTTGGGCAATCGTTTACTGGGCAATGACGAAGGCGCGGCGGCGCTGGAAATCACCATGAGCGGGCCATTGCTGCGCTTCAATTGCGAGGCGGTGGTAGCGGTGACCGGCGCGCAGATTCCATTGCTGCTCAACGGTGAAAGCGTACCGATGAACACCGCGCTGAGGGTTCCGGCAGGCGCCACCTTGAGCCTCGGCACGATTGCCGGTGCAGGCGCCCGCAGCTATTTGTGCCTGCGCGGCGGCCTGCAGGTGCCGGAATATCTGGGCAGTAAAAGCACCTTCACCCTCGGCCAGTTTGGTGGCCACGGCGGTCGCGCCTTGCGGGCCGGCGACGTGTTGCACGTGCCTGCGCTCAATGACCGCAGCGCCGGTCAACAACTGGCTGAAGAACAGCTCGCCGAGTTGCCCGCGGTTCGGCAGATTCGTGTGATCTACGGCCCGCACGGCGCCCCGGAATACTTCACGGAAAACTACATCGGCACCTTCTTCACCACGCAGTGGGAAGTGCATTTCAACTCGAGCCGTACCGGCGTGCGCCTGATCGGGCCGAAGCCGGAATGGGTGCGCGCCGACGGTGGTGAAGCCGGTTTGCATCCGTCGAACATCCACGACAATCCCTATGCGATCGGTGCGGTGGACTTTACCGGAGACATGCCGGTGATCCTCGGCCCGGATGGACCGAGCCTCGGCGGCTTCGTGTGCCCCGTGACAGTGATCGAGGCGGATCTTTGGCAACTGGGGCAGCTCAAGGCCGGGGACAAGGTGCAGTTCATTCCTGTCGACCTCAAGACAGCGCGAAACCTTGCCTTGAAATGGGATCACTGTGGGAGCGGGCTTGCTCGCGAAGAGGGCGTGTCAGTCAACATCGATGTGTCTGAAGTACCGCTTTCGCGAGCAAGCCCGCTCCCACAAGGGATGGTGTCGCCTGTGGTATTGGATTTGGGGCAGGACGACACCCGGCTGGTCGCAAGACTGTCCGGCGACACCAACCTGCTCCTCGAAATCGGCGCCCCGGAACTGGACCTGGTCCTGCGCTTCCGAGCCCACGCCCTGATGCAGGCCCTGGAAAGCAAACACCTGCACGGCGTGATCGACCTCACCCCCGGCATTCGTTCGCTGCAAATCCACTATCAACCCGAGCAACTGCCACTGGCCGACCTGCTCGGCATCGTCGCCGGGGAATGGGACGCCGTGTGCGCCGCCAAAGACCTGCAAGTGCCCTCGCGCATCGTCCATCTGCCGCTGTCCTGGGACGACCCGGCGTGCCAGTTGGCCATCGAGAAATACATGACCACCGTGCGCAAGGACGCGCCGTGGTGCCCGAGCAACCTGGAGTTCATCCGCCGCATCAACGACCTGCCGAACCTCGATGAAGTCCAACGCACGGTGTTCGATGCCAGTTATCTGGTGATGGGTTTGGGTGACGTCTACCTCGGCGCACCGGTCGCCACCCCGCTCGACCCGCGCCATCGCCTGGTGACCACCAAGTACAACCCGGCGCGCACCTGGACCGCGGAAAACTCGGTGGGCATCGGTGGCGCCTACATGTGCGTCTACGGCATGGAAGGCCCCGGTGGCTATCAGTTTGTCGGGCGTACGTTGCAGATGTGGAACCGCTACCGCGAAGTCGCCGCGTTCGACGGCAAACCGTGGCTGCTGCGGTTTTTCGACCAGATCCGTTTCTACCCGGTCAGCGCCGATGAACTGCTGCGCATCCGCCGGGATTTCCCCCTCGGGCGCTTCGACCTGAACATCGAGCACAGCCAGTTGAATCTGGCGGATTACCAGGCGTTCCTGGCACAGCAAGCCCAGACCATTGGCGCATTTCGCGATCAGCAAAAAGGCGCATTCAATGCAGAACGCGAACGCTGGATCGCCAGTGGCCAGGCCCATTTCGACAGTGAAGAACCGGCCCCGGAAGCGACCGAAGAGGCGCCATTGACCTGCGCTCAACAGAGCGTCGACAGCCACATCGCCGGCAACCTCTGGCAGGTCCGGGTCGAGGCCGGCAACCGCGTCGAGGCCGGTGATGTGCTGGTGATCCTGGAGTCGATGAAGATGGAAATCCCCCTGCTTGCGCCAATGGCCGGCGTGGTGCGCGAGATTCGCGTGCAACCGGGTTCGGCGGTGCGCGCCGGACAGCGCGTCGTGGTGCTGGAACTCGACTGAACCCATTTTGCCAAGGACTCATGCCATGAACATCAACCTGCAACTCGACGCCCTGCGCAGCGCCTACCGCGACGGCAGCCTCACCCCCCGGCAACTGCTGCCGGTCCTGCGGGACAAAGCCGCCGCGCTGAACCCGGACTATCACCTGTTCATCCACTTGCTCAGCGCCGAAGAACTGGAGCCTTACCTCGCCGCCCTCGACGGTCGCGACCTCGACAGCCTGCCCCTGTATGGCGTGCCGTTCGCGATCAAGGACAATATCGACCTGGCAGGCATTGCGACCACGGCGGCGTGCCCGGCATTTGCCTACGTGCCAGAGCGTTCGGCAACCATCGTCGAACAACTGCTGGCCCTCGGTGCGATTCCGCTGGGCAAGACCAACCTCGACCAGTTCGCCACAGGACTCAACGGCAGCCGCTCACCTTATGGCGCGTGCCCCAACAGCGTGTTGCCGGAGTACCCGTCGGGCGGTTCCAGCGCCGGTTCGTCGCTGGCGGTAGCGCTCGGGGTCGCGAGTTTTGCGCTGGGCACCGACACCGCTGGCTCCGGGCGCGTGCCCGCGGCGTTGAACAATCTGGTCGGCATGAAAGCCACCAAGGGCCTGATTTCGACAGCCGGCGTGGTACCGGCCTGCCGAACGCTGGATTGCGTCACCACGTTCACCGCCACGGCGCGGGAGGCCAGCCAGTTGCTGGCGCTCACCGCGCGCCTCGACCCTCGGGACGAATACAGCCGCAGCAATCCGTTGTGGAACGACGGCTCGGCGTTCGGCACACCACGGCCGTTCCGTTTCGGCGTACCGCGCGCGCAGGACCTGCAATTCTTCGGCTGCCCTGAAGGCCCGCTGTTGTTCGGTGATGCCATCGACCGCCTCAAGGCCTTGGGTGGCGAAGCGGTGGAACTGGACCTGTCACCGTTTCTGGAGGCCGCACGTTTGCTCTATGAAGGGCCGTGGGTGGCCGAGCGCTACAGCGTGGCCGGGGAGTTGATGGCGCAAAACCCCGAGGCCGTGTTGCCAGTGATTCGCGCCGTATTGGCCAAGGCAACCGCCGTCGACGGCGTGCAAACCTTCCGCGCCCAATACCGGCTACAAGCGCTCAAGGCCCAGTGTGATACGGCGCTGGAGGGCCTTGATTGCGTCGTCACGCCGACCATCGGCCGCCCGATTACGCTGGCGGAGCTCGAGGCTGAACCGGTGCTGCGCAATTCGGAACTGGGTTACTACACAAACTTCATGAACCTGCTCGATTACGCCGCCGTCGCCGTGCCCAATGCATTCATGGACAACGGCCTGCCATGGGGCGTGACGTTGTTTGGCCGGGCCTTTACCGATCAGTACCTGTTGAGCGTGGCCGATGCCCTGCAGCGTCAGCAAGGCGTGGCCACCCCTGCACCGGTGACGGTTGCACGCCATGATCAGGCGCGGCTGGTGGTCTGCGGCGCGCATCTGGACGGGCTGGCGTTGAACTGGCAACTCAGGCAGCGCGGTGCCCGGTGGGTGGAAACGACCTTCAGCTCGCCGGACTATCAACTCTATGCCCTGGCCGGTGGCCCGCCGTTTCGCCCGGGCATGGTCCGCGTGAAGGATGGCGGCGTGGCGATTGCGGTGGAAGTCTGGGAATTGCCCAGCCGTGAACTGGGTTCGTTCCTGACCGCAATTGCGGCACCGCTGGGGCTGGGCAAGGTGCAACTGGCGGACGGTCGCTGGGAGAGCGGGTTTATCTGCGAGGCGCATGGGCTGGAGGGCGCGGTGAACATCAGCCATTTTGGCGGGTGGCGGATGTATCTGAAATCACTGGCTTGACCCCCCCCCCCTGTGGGAGCGGGCTTGCTCGCTCCCACAAGGACCACGCGCAACCTCTGTGGAACGCAGGAACGACCATTCGCGGCGCACATAGGGCAGTTATTTCCCCGCCGCGCAATTAGAATGCTCGCCATCGGATTGCTGCCAATGGAACTGCCATGCCGCTTCGCTCGCCGCTGTATTCTCAACGTTCGTTGGTTCTCACGCTGGTCGCGTTGCTGGGCGCAGGCTTCCTCGCCACTTCCTTTCTCAGCTACTACGCCTCCCGGGCATCGATCCGCGACAACATCGTCAACACCGAGCTGCCGCTGACCTCGGACACCGTCTACTCGGAAATCCAGAAAGACCTCGTCAGGCCGATCCTGATTTCCTCGATGATGGCCCGCGACACCTTCATGCGCGACTGGGTGGTCAACGGTGAAAAAGACTCCGACCAGATGACCCGCTACCTCAACGAGGTCATGACCCACTACGGCGCGTACACCGCGTTCTTCGTCTCCAACACCAGCCTGACCTACTACCACGCCAAGGGTGTGCTCAAACAGGTCAAGGCCACCGAACCCCGCGACGCCTGGTACTTCCGCGTGCGGGACATGAAGGATCCGTACGAAATCAACGTCGACCCGGACCTCGCCAACAAGGACAACCTGACCTTTTTCATCAACTACAAGGTCTACGACTACAACGACCGATTCATCGGCGCGGCCGGGGTTGGCCTGACCGTCGACGCGGTGATCAAGCTGATCGACAAGTACCAGCAGCGTTATCAGCGCAGCGTGTATTTCGTCGACAACTTCGGACGCCTGGTGCTTACCGGCGCCGAAGGGGGCCCGCAGGGTGCGCGCATCGGGCAGAAACTCGGCGAACTCGACAGCATGAAAGACCTGGTCAGTCGGCTGCCCAAACCCCACAGCGGCAGCTATGAATATTCCGTGCAGGGCCAGGGACATTTCCTCAACGTACGCTTTATCCCGGAACTGAACTGGTACCTGTTCGTCGACAAACGCGAAGACAGCGCCCTTGGTGAAATCCGCCAGTCGCTGTACCTCAACCTGCTGATCTGCCTGCTGGTCACGCTGACCGTGCTGGCGCTGCTCAACCGGGTGATCAAACGCTTTCAGGACAGGATCCAGGCCCAGGCCACCCTCGACAGCCTGACCGAACTGCCCAACCGTCGCGGCTTCGACCTGCTGGCCGCACAGGCCATGCTGGAAGCCCGGCGCGAGCCCAAAGCGCTGACCGCCCTGCTGCTGGACCTCGACCACTTCAAGGCGCTGAACGACACCTACGGCCACCTGGCCGGCGACCAGGTACTGATCGGTTTCGCCCGGGATCTGGAAAGTTGCCTGCGGCACTCCGACATCGTCTGCCGCTGGGGCGGTGAAGAGTTCATCGTGCTGCTCAAGGACACCGACGGCAAGACAGGCCTGATGATTGCCGAGAAAATTCGCCAGCACGTGGAACAACAGCGCTACGCCTACAACGACAAGGCCTTGCAATTGACCGTGAGCATCGGCCTCACCACCCTGCAACCCGATGACACCTTGCACAGCCTGCTGTCACGGGCGGATCATGCGATGTACCGGGCCAAGCAAAGTGGCCGTAACCGAACCTGCGTGGAAATGTCTCACTCCGTCCATGAACCAGCCTGACCTCTGCGCCGCCTGCGGCGCCCCCAACGACTGCACCCTGGCCGACCCGCGAACCGCCGACCGCGCCTGCTGGTGCTACGGTGTCAGCATCGACCCGGCAGTGCTCCAGGCGCTGCCGGCGGAACTGCGCGACGCCTCGTGCCTGTGCCCGCGTTGCGCCGAGGTCGAGGCACAGTTGCAAGCAACGTCCGGATCGATCAAGTAAGATGCGCCCCCCTTTCTGCACTGATCCCTAGTCATGCGTGTCGACCGATTCCTCAGCAACCTGCCGTGCTTCAACCGTAAGCAGGTACGCCTGTTGCTAGTGGAAAAACGCGTCAGGGTCGACGGAAAAGTCGTCAGTGACCCCCACAGCGAAGTCCGCGAATTCAGCCGCGTCGAAGTGGACGACGACGTGCTGCAAGTCGGCAAACCGCTGCGCCATTTCATGTTGCACAAGCCCGCCGGATGCGTCAGCGCCACGCGGGATCCGCAGCACCCGACCGTGCTCGATCTGATCCATGAACCGGGCAAGGACGAACTGCACATCGCCGGCCGCCTGGACTTCAATACCACCGGCCTGATGCTGATCACCAACGACGGCAGTTGGTCGCGCCGCCTGACCCAACCGCAGACCAAACTGCCCAAGGTCTATTACGTCGAAACCGAGCAGGACATCGGCCCCGAATACGCGATCAAATTCAGTGAAGGGCTGTACTTCGCCTTCGAAGGCCTCACCACGCAACCGGCCGGGCTAGAGCGGCTCGGGCCAAAATCGGCACGGCTGAGCATTGTCGAAGGCCGCTATCACCAAGTGAAGCGCATGTTCGGCCACTTCGATAACAAGGTACTGCGCCTGCACCGCGAACGCATGGGGCCGCTGGTGCTCGACGACGCGTTGAAACCGGGCGAATACCGGCCGCTGACCGACGAAGAGATCCGATCGATCTAAGCGCACGACCGCTCAGCAGAAAGTTGTCGAACAATTTACCAACGGCACTTGCGCAATGATGTGACCCCTGCTTGAATCAGGACGTCGGCCGAAATGTGACCGATGAGTCACCACATACTTCCAAGAAACTTTTTGCCGGTAGGAACCCATGGGTTCCGGCCTCACCCGGCAGACTGCCCGCCAATAACAATACCCGTCGACCGGACTGCATTGGATCGACATGGGCCAGCAAATTCCAAGGCATATGCCTACCTGTCACAAAGCTCGTGCAATCTCATTTGCGCGCATACCCGCTTGCCAGGAGTCTTATGACATGAGGCCAGAAATCGCTGTGCTGGATATACAGGGTCAGTATCGGGTTTACACGGAGTTCTATCGCGCAGACGCCGCAGAGAAGACCATTATCTTGGTCAACGGCTCGATGGCCACGACTGCGTCGTTTGCACAAACCGTGAAAAACCTCCATCCGCAATTCAACGTCGTTTGCTACGACCAGCCCTACGCGGGCCGGTCAAAAGCCCACAACCAGCATGAAAAAATGCTCACCAAGGAAATCGAAGGGCAGATCCTGCTGGAACTGATCGACCACTTCGCCGCCGAGCACGTGTTGTCGTTTTCCTGGGGCGGCGCCGCGACCATGATGGCGTTGTCGCAACGGCCACGGCGCATCGAAAAAGCCGTGATCAGCTCGTTTTCCCCGGTGATCAACGCGCACATGCTCGACTACCTCGAGCGCGGCGTCGAACACCTCGGCAACCTGGATCGCGACCGGGTCGGGCACCTGGTCAACGACACCATCGGCAAACACCTGCCATCGCTGTTCAAACGCTTCAACTATCGCCACGTCAGCTCCCTGGCCGAGCATGAGTACGGGCAGATGCACTTCCACATCAACGAGGTGCTGCACAGCGACCGCCAGTGCTACCTGCATGCGGCGAAAAAAATTGATGTGCCGGTGCTGTTCCTCAACGGCGAATGGGACGAATACACCGCCGCCGACGACGCCCGGTTATTCGCCGGCCACGTGCAACACAGCACGTTCAACACCATTCAGGCCACCGGCCACTTTCTCGACATGGAGCACAAAGCCGCCTGCCGGGACAGCCGCAACGCACTGATGGGTTTCCTGAAATCGTCGCAACACGAAAGCCGACCGCGTTACCAGTACGTCCAGGACCAACATGCATTGGCAAGCTGAAGTAACGTCATCGCGAGCAAGCCCCGCCCTGCTGCGTTAAACGTATTGCACAGGCGCGAGGCTTGCCCGCGATCGACCGTCACGGGCTCCATGCATTGTTGATACATCCGGGTTAAACCCGCCCCACGTAAAGAAAAACTTCAAATCGCCGGCCGTATCTGGTACAAAGTCACCGCTCTGAGCGGGTGTCGTATAATGGCATTACTCCAGCTTCCCAAGCTGATAACGAGGGTTCGATTCCCTTCACCCGCTCCAATCGAATTCAGTCTCACGTCAGGATGGTTTTGACGGGGGATACAAACGCAGAAAAAACCGGCCTTGATGGCCGGTTTTTTTGTGCCCGGGATTTGGGGTAGCGTTTCCATACCTCTGAAAATTAGCGTTTTCGCGCAAAAACCATGTTTTGTTAACGTTTTTATTGTCCCGATAAAGGATTTCTTCCAGGAATCAGAGATTGCATCTCTTTAAAGCGACGACCACCTTCCCCAAAACGGGAGGACGTGCAGTGCGTATGATTGCAAAAGGAACATTGCGGGAGTTATGGGAAAGTAGCCCGGCTTATGCTGACTCCGAAACACCACTGGTTGCATGGTGTCGGCACATGAAGAAAACCGATTATGGCACGCCGCTAGAGGTCAAAGCGCAACTGAGAACGGCCAGCATCCTCAGGGGTGACAGGGTTGTATTCAACATCGGTGGCAAAAAATATCGGGTAATCATGGCAATCGATTACCAGAGCCAGCCCGGTTTCATACGATTCGTTGGCACCCACGCCCAGTACGATCAGATCAACGCGGAGACCTGTGATGAACATTAAACCTATTCGCAGCCAGGAAGACCTGACCGCTGCGCTTGCTCGCGTGGAGCAGTTGTGGGGGGCTGAGATCGGTTCGCCTGAAGGTGATGAGCTGGAAATTCTGGCGCTGCTCATCGAGAAATACGAAGACGAGCTCTATCCGATGCAGCCCTCAGAACAGGTTGTCTGACGGGAGATGCAGAGACAGAAAAAAACGGCCCAAGTGGCCGTTTTTTTTGTGTCAGGGATTTGGCGATGGGCCTGCCGAAATCGGATAGAGGCCCGTTTTTAATGGATCAACAGAGCGCAACACTCGAAAAAGCAACGTCCTACACGACACTGGGAATTGTCCGTACACTCGCGCATTGCTGTGCTTTTGCCACGAAGCCTATAGTCCGAGCGCGCCCAAATGGCGTATCGGGTTTGGCGACTTGATGGCAAAGCATAGAAACCTCCGAGCTATCTCGGAGCGTTTCTGAACGCACTTGGCTACCTGTTTATGGTGGCTGTGCGTGGGAGACCTTTGGGTCTGCCGGTTTGCCTTGTCCCGGTTCGCCAACCTGCGTACAGCTGCCACCTTTTGTTTGGCGACACTGAGTGGTAGTTCACTTCAATTCAAGGAATCACTCATGAATGAATATATGGCTTTAACCAGCAACGCCGACGACCTCCCCTCCCTCTTCGTCAACACCACCCAACCCCTGCACTCCCTGCTCAGCACCGCCAGCTACAGAATTCGAGCCGTCACTCAGCTCCTTGAAAACCTCGCGATGCGTGGCGACATGACCTCCGACACAGTGGTCCTGAGCGACTTCGCATTGCTCTGCTGCGTGCCGTTGCGCGATGGGTGCGATGTGCTGGATGTAATTGCTCGACGCATGGATGCAGAACCAGCCTGACAGTCCACCCGGCGCCTTTCGGGGGCGCCCTTTGGGATTCATAACCCCACCCGCTGTGTTCACGGAGGGCCATGAACATGTTTTACCCGATTGCGATATCCATGGGCGACGACAAACATGCGTGGGGCGTGGAAGTCCCGGATGTGCCAGGTTGTTTTAGCGCCGGTGAAGATCTGGAAGATGCGATAGCCATGGTTCAACAAGCCATCGAGGGGCATTTCGAGATGCTCATCGAGGACGGTGCGCCCTTCCCCTCAGCCAGCAGCGTTACCCTGCACGCATCCAATCCAAAGTACGCTGGCTGTACGTGGGCACTGGTGGAAGTCGACGTGATCGAGTAACTGATTGGAGCCCCTGATATGACTCAAAACAGTGGGTCGGTGTTCAGCGTTGAATGTGACCCTGCCACCCAGACGCTCATTTCTTTTGCGTATAGATCACCGCAAGCGAGTAAAAAAGCCGTAGAGCGGCGTTAAGCCCGGCAATTGATCCCTTATTCTCCCGGCTCACCCTTCGCCCCCGAGATCAACATGCACAATTCAGAGTTGGGAATCATGATCATTTCAATGATCGGGTTGTTCGGCTTTGCCTCGTTTGCTTTTGAATATTTGAGCGCCCGACGCTCGAAAAAAAACAAGCCTCAGTGATATTTCCAAGCGGCAAAAAAAGGACAGATGACGCTCATCAACTGTCCCTTTTTTTGCATCAGCGGGTTGCGACGATAAACAGTCGCGGGAACGGCAACAGTACCGAACCATCGGCCAAGGCCGGATACGCCTGCTCGATAGCCGCCTGATACTGCTTCAGATACTGCGCCCGCTCCGCCTCGTCCAGCGGATCGAGGAACGGCCGCAAACCGCTACCCTTGAACCACTCCACCACACCAGACGCACCGCCCGCGAGGGGATGATGGTAGGTGGTGCGCCACACATCGACGCGGGTACAGCAGGCTTTGAGTATCGAGTAGTAACCGCTGGCACTGTCCATCTCCGTGCGCTGCCCGGCAGCGCCTGCCAGTTTGCCCACCCATGGACCGTCCGCGGCCACTTCGCGCATCAAGCGGTGTGAAGGCTCATTGAGGTTGTCGGGCATCTGGATCGCCAGGCTGCCACCCGGTGCCAGTTTATTCACCAGTGAAGGCAGCAACGCAGCGTGATCGGGCACCCACTGCAACACCGCGTTGGCGAAAATCACGTCGAACGGGCCGCTGTCGCTCCAGGTGTCGATGTCGGCCACATCGAACTGCACGTTCGGCAGGCGTTTGCGCGCGGCCTCGATCATGTCGGTCGAACTGTCCAGTCCGCGCACCGTGGCGTTGGCAAAACGCTCGACCAGCAGCTCGGTGGAGTTACCGGGGCCACAACCGATATCGATGGCCGAACGCACGTCCCCGGCGGGGATGGCCGCCAGCAGGTCACGGGCGGGACGGGTGCGCTCATCTTCAAAAGCGACGTACTGTTTGGCGGACCAACTCATTGCGTTCTCCTGTCGGTGTGTCGTCCTGGCCGAGGCCAGCAACCGGACCGCTACGATACATCGACTGGAAGCAATTGCCCTATCCCGACCTTTGGTGGAGTGCGTTGAGATTGCCCTTGACCTGCTGACGCTCAACTCCTCGCCTGCAACGCCTTGGCCATTTGCAGATGACTTTGCAATTTAGGAAGGGTTTCCTCGGCGAATGCCTTGATCTGTGGCACGTCGGTGGTCTGCGCTTCCTGCTGCAACTGATCGATGGCTTCCTGCGTGGTCTTCACTTGACTGGCTGTATAGGCCGCATCGTATGTCGCCCCATCCATGACTTGTGGCATCAGGGCTTTGGCCTTTTCGACAATTTCTTCGCGCGGGGCCACCGGCAAATCCAGTTGTTTGGCGATTTTCGCCAGGTGCTGGTTCGCAGTGGTACGGTCGTTGATGACGATGATGGTGTAGTCCTTGACTTCCCTGGACTCGGATTTCTGGTGCGCCAGGCGACTCGCTTCAATATCGGCGATCCCTTGTGCCGAAGCCTCGTCGATAAATTCGGCGGGCGACTGGGCAAAGACGCTGCTGGATAAAAAGCCCAGTAACATGGCAAAACTGGCACTGCATAATCGGGTGGCCATGCGGTTCATGGTCGCGCCCTCCTTTTTCCAATTCAAACGGGAGCTTTCGCCCCCGCCTCTCAATCAAAACCACCTGCATCCTTTAGCGGGATTTCTGACCGCCCTTGCGGCCCATGTCAGGTTTCGCCGGGTCTTTATCGACGGTCGTGGTGGTGGTTTTCCCACCCTTGCGACCGGTTTCAGAAGCCTTCGTTCGGTCGTTGGGGAAGTTTCCCGAGTTCGAGTTTCTTGAGTTAGGCATGATTCTCTTCCTCTTGATGATGATCGCGGCGAGCCGTAGCCCGCATAGAATCTGAATTTGCGCGTCGCAAAAGGTTTAGAAAATTGCGTGGATACCACGACGAACGGTGTCCGGCTTTCAGACCATTCGCAGGTGATGTTCGCGTTTGGCGCAATACATCGCCTCGTCGGCATGCCGGAACAACTGCTTCTCTTCCGTGCCGTGATCAGGGTATCGGGCGACGCCGATACTTGGCTGGATGCTCAGGTTATGCCCGTCCAGACGCAGGGGCTGGGCCAGGACCTGACGGACTTTTTCGACCACGATATCGGTGTCTTTCGAGGCGTGAATGCTGTGTAGCAGCACCACGAACTCATCGCCGCCAATGCGGGCCACGGTGTCGGTTTCCCGCACGCAGCCCTTGAGCCGGTTGGCCACCGCTTGCAGCAGCATGTCGCCAACCGCGTGGCCATGGGTGTCATTGACTTGCTTGAAGCGGTCGAGGTCGACGTACAACAGCGCCATGTACCCGCCGTCTTCACGGGCCAATCGCAGTGACGCCTTGAGCCGGTCGCGCAGCAGCTCACGATTGGGTAGCTGGGTCAGTTGGTCGTACTGGGCCATGTGTTGCAGGCGGGCGTGCAATTGCTTGCGCTCGATGGCGGTCGCGACTTGGGCGCAGACGTACTGCAGCAGTTCCATGTCCTGCTCGGTGTAGCGTTCACCGCCCGGAATGCTTTTGACGATCAACGCGCCGATGGTGCCGTTTTGCGAGTTCAGCGGCACACCCAGCCAACACGGTGCGTTCTGCCCGGTTTCCAGCACTTCGAAGCCGGCAGGCGGTGTGTTCTGGTCCGGGGTCAGCAGGATCGGCTGCCCCGTGCGGATCACTTCGGTGCACAGGCGTCCGGTCATGGTTCCGGGTTGTTCGGGCTGTGGCTCGTGGTCATCGACGTGATAAGGGAAATTCAGTTGCGCGCAGTGCTCGTCGTACAGCGCCACGGAAAAATTCAGTGCCGGCAGCCATTCGCCGATGATCAAGTGGATGCGCTTGAACAACGCCAGCAGATCCTCTGCCGCATGGGCCGCCTCGGAAATCGCATACAACGCGGCCTGCCGGGATTCGGCCTGCTTGCGTTCGGTGATGTCGCGAGCCACTGCGATGCGCAACTGGTCGACCTCGGACCAACGTGCCGACCAGAGGATGTGCACCACGCGGCCATCCTTGCGCAGGTAGCGGTTTTCGAAGTTGAGCTTGGGCTCGCCACCCATGATTTCCCGGGCAGCGTCGAGGGTGCGCTGGCGATCGGCCGGGTGCACCATGTCGATCATCGGCTGGCCGATCATCTCATCGGCGCTGTAGCCGAATATGCGCTCGCACGCCGCACTGACAAAGACGAAGCGGCCCTGTTTATCCACCGCACAGACGGCGTCCAGCAACAGATCGATATAGCTCGCCAGCGGCGCGGAATTTCGGTTTTCCATGGTTCAGCGTGGGTGCCCCGATAATGCAGCGCTCTTCAATCATCCCTGCCCCTTCAGCCTTGCATCCCTGTGATTATCTTCAAGCCTTGTCCGGCATCAGCCCCGGCAACGCGTGGACCAGCGCATTGATGGCGAAACCGATGAACATTACCCCGCACAACCGGGTGATTGCCAGTTCATGACGC
The DNA here is from genome assembly GCF_047304225.1 of Pseudomonas sp. Pseusp3. NCBI lineage: Bacteria > Pseudomonadati > Pseudomonadota > Gammaproteobacteria > Pseudomonadales > Pseudomonadaceae > Pseudomonas > Pseudomonas sp. Pseusp3. Next base: position 25,859 of record NZ_JBGLYV010000077.1, read on the forward strand.
TGGTACAAGCTGCGCACCCGCCGTGCACCGACGATGCCGATGAGAATAGCGTAGGCGAGCAACCCGCCGACGAAGCTCAGGCCGATCAGTGTCGGCAGCATTGACCAGTGGAGCAGTTCCGCGCGGCTCGACAACAGCGCCGTGAACGTCGCCACCGCCACCGGATAGGCCTTGGGATTGGTCAGGCCAAACAGGATACCGTGCCAGAACGGCTGCCGCGCCGGGCCCTGCGGCGCATCACCGCTGCTGCGCCGGGCGCGCACCGCACGCCAGCCGAGCCAGAACAGGTACAGGCCGCTGAGCACACTGAGCACGTCGAACGCTGTACTGCCGATCTCCCGCGCACCGACAATCGCGATCAGCGCCGTGCTGCACCAGACCACATCACCGAGCAAATGCCCGCACAGAAACCCCGCCCCGGCCCGTCGCCCATGAGCCGCGCCAATGCCGAACACCGCCAGCACACCCGGCCCCGGGGTGATGCCGTAGATAAAACCCGAGGCAAGCACGGCCATTAGCAACGATGGGGTCATGGGGAGTCCTTTTGAACTGCTTGGTGAATGGTGGCCAGTCTATATCAGGTCATTGCCTGTCGACTGAAACATCTCGACAGACGAACGGGCTGGTCCCGCCCCACCGATGACGGTGTAGTATGTTGTATTACAAACCACTACATCGATCGAGACACACCATGTCAGTCATGTCCCTGCGTGTACCAGACGAAATCGCCGATACCCTAGCGAGTCTTGCCAAAGCAACGGGTCGCAGCAAATCATTTCTGGCCGTGGATGCGCTGCGTGAATACCTGGCCCGTGAAGCGTGGCAAATCGAGGAAATTCAGAAAGCCTTGAAGGAAGCCGATGAAGGTGACTTCGCGACACAAGAAGAAGTGAACGCAGTTGCTGACAAGTGGGCGGCGAATGCGCGTTGAGTGGTTGCGTACGGCGTTAAAGAATCTGGATGACGAAGCCGCGTACATCGCCATCGAGAATCCAGAAGCTGCAGCAGATTTTGTCCAGGCAATTCTCGCCAGTGTCGATCACCTTGCCCGATTTCCATCGACAGGTCGTGAGGGGCGCTTACCCGGTACCCGGGAATGGGTCATGCCTGACCGCCCCTATTTGATTCCCTACCGGGTTCGCCAAGGTCGGCTTCAGGTACTACGGGTTTTTCATACGCGTCGTCTGCCACCTTCCAATTGGTAAAGGCCATTTGGAAAAGCCCCTAGCGTTCGATCCCCTCCCCAATCCTCCGATTCAACCAGTTCAACGCCTGATCCCCGCCTCGCCGCTTGTGCCAGACCAGTACGAAGGTGAACGAAGGGATGTGAAACGGCGGCGGGACGACAATCAGTGATTGCTCATCGATATCGCGCAAGCCTCGGGACGCGACCGTGAGGATCAGGTCGGTGCCGCTGATGAGTTCCGGGGCCACGCTCCAGTGCGGCAGGCTGATGGCGACGCGGCGGCGTTCACGCAGGGCGGTCAGGGCCCGCTCGATTTCCGGGGTGCCGCTGCCGCGCATCTCCAGCAGGACGTGAGGCCGTGCCAGGTAGGTGGGCAAGTCGAGCACACCGTCGGCGGGCAAGCTTTTGCGATCCACCAGGCAGGCGTAGTGCTCTTCGAACAGCGGGGTGCTGCGCAAGTCATTGGGCATTTCCGGGAACACACCGACGGCGATATCAATGTCACCGTTGAGCACCCCGTCGAGCATGCTTTCGCGGCTGCCGTGGCTGATTTGCAGATCGATGCCCGGCGCTTCGTGGCGCAACGTACGGATCAGTCCCGGCAGAACAATGGCGGCGCCGTAGTCGGACATCGCCAGGCGCAAGGTACGCTGGGTGGTCGCGGGATCGAAGGCATTGGGCGCCAGCAGCGCTTGCACCTGGGCCAGGGCTTCGGCCAGCGGCGCCACCAGTTCCAGCGCTCGCGGAGTCGGCACAAGCCCGGCC
>NZ_JBGLYV010000078.1:0-26953 GCF_047304225.1 Pseudomonas sp. Pseusp3
ACTGGACCGGCACCCGCACCGAACCACCGGTGTCAGTGCCGATGGCGATGTCCGCCAGGCCTGCCGCGACGGCAGATGCCGAACCGCTGGAGGATCCGCCGGGAACACGATCCGGGGCTTGCGGGTTGATCGGGGTGCCGGTCCAGTCGTTGATGCCGGTGACGCCAAAGGCCAGCTCATGCAGGTTGGTCTTGCCGACGATCTGCCAGCCTGCTTCGAGGATCGCATCGACCACTTCGGCATTTTTTCTGGCTGGCGGCGCGTCGGCAAAGGCACGGCTGCCGGAGCGCGTCGGGTAACCGGCGATGTCGATGGAGTCCTTGATGGCGACGCGCTTGCCGTTGCCACCAAGCAGGAATTCGCTGATGAAGGTACTCATGCGCCCAGCTCCTGCTTTGATAAATGAGAGCTGAACAAGCGTTGCGTGCGGAAATGCGCGATCAGCCACACACCGTCGACACAACGGAAATCGATGTTCAGACGGGTACCGAACAACTCGTTGCGGCCATCGGCGTAGGTGGAAATCTGCTGCATGATCCACTGCCCCTGCGCAGCCTTGCCGTCGACCACGATCGACTCACTGGTGAGGTAATGCAGGTTCAACTTGAAGTGATCGGATGGCGGCAGATAACCACCGACAAACGTCGCCACCGCCGCACGTCCATGATGCTGACCGAAGGTTTGTGCGGTCTGGGTGCCGAGGCCTTCCCAGATCGCATCCTCGGTGAACAACTGCGCCAACTGGCTCAGATGAATCGCCGCCCGCGGCACATCGCACAGGTCCATGTAGCGCGCCATCAAGCGACGCACTGCGCTTTCCCCTTCGAGCGTCGCCAGACGCTGCAGCAAGGCCTCGTCCATGGCTTACACCTTGGCCGCGTCAGGGATGGTCAGCGGGCGACCGATGCGTGCTTCGACCCTGGCGTAACGCCACAGGCTGTATTCGCCGACCGGCGTGGTGCGGAACAGGTTGCAGGCGTCGATCACCGACTGGTGGCAGTCGACGTCGGCCATGATGTACACCGTCCAGGGCGAGGTGGTGGACGGGCCGACCATCAGGCGGTCGTCATCCATGGCGCCGAGCACGGTGATGCCGGGCATCGCGCCGAGGGAGCCCATCATCTGGCTGAAGCCTTTCCAGACGCTCAGGCCTTCGCCGGTGGGCAGGTCGAAAAAGTTCTGGGTGATGCCGATGCAGAAGACGACGCGCAACGGTTCTTGAGTGGTTTGCGACATGGCGCTGGATCCTTGAAAAGTTGAAGGGAATTCAGATGTAGCCCGGGAACGGCGGCACGCCGAGGAACACCGAGCCGGCGCCGTCGTACAGGCCTTCGCTGAGGAAGGCGTGCTGGGTCACTACCATCGAGTCGCGCAGGTAACGTTGCAGCGGATGGCGCAGGTAAATGGCGGTGGTCCCGGCCAGGCTGTAGGCGCTCTGCACCACGGCGGCGCCGGCCTGGGACACGTGAATCGCGGACAGACGCAGCAGGCTGGTCTGCTCCGGCGTCACCGGGTTGCCGGCCAGGATCGAGTTCCAAACCTGCTCGGTCGTGTTGTAGAAGAACCCGCGGGCGGCGGCGAGCCTGGCTTCAGCCTTGGCGATTTCGATGCGCACGTAGGCGCGGTCGGCCATTTTCGGCGCGCCGGTAATACCGCCGGCACCGGCCATGCGGCTGATTTCGTCCAGCGCAGCACGGGCCAGGCCGAGGTTGACCACCGCCAGCACTTGCGCGGCATAGGCAATCGTCGGGTAGCGGAACAGCGGCTCATCAATGGTTGCCGCCCCACCCCGGATGAACGTCCAGCGGTCCTCGACGAATTTATCGGTGACGTGCAGATCGTGGCTGCCGGTGCCCTTGAGGCCGACCACGTCCCAGTTCTCGACGATCTCGACCTGACTGGCCGGGAACACCGCCGTGCGAGGCTTGCCGCCCGCGGCGCTGACGCCGATGCCGACACCCAGCAGGTCCGCGCCTTTGCTGCCGCTGGCGAATTTCCAAGTGCCGTTGACCTGCCAGCCGCCTTCGACCGCTTCGGCAGGCTGCAACGGGAACAGCCCGCCGGCGAACACCAGGTCGGGGCTCTCGGCATAGATTTCAGCCAGGGTTTGCGGCGGCAAAGCCGCCAGGTAGACGCCAGCACTGCCGAAGCTGGCGACCCAGCCCGCCGAGCCGTCGGCTTCGGAGATGCGCTCGATCATTTGCAGGAACAGCGCCGGTGCCAGGGCGTCGCCGCCGAAGCATTTCGGCGTGGCAGCGCGATAGATGCCCACCTGCTTGAAGCGCTCGATCATGTCCCGAGGCACGTGGGAGCCAGCGTCGAATTCGTCGCGGCGTTGGCGAACCTCATCCAGCACCTGCTGAAATAGCTCGCTCTCGACCATTGGCACGACCGGGCCGGACACGGGGTCTTTTTGCGCGACAGCTGAACGCAGCATGGGCTTTCTCCGTTTTGCTTATTGTTAGTGGGGCGACACCGCGACCGACCTCTGTAGGAGCGAGCTTGCTCGCGATGGACTCCAACGATTACGCGCCCTGTCTGGATGACCGCGTTGTCGAGGCGTTTTTCGCGAGCAGGCTCGCTCCTACAGTGAAAGGGGTGCTGCCCTTGCATTGAGGTCCAGTGTAAAAACCGCATCCGGGCACCACTATTGGGGCGTGCAGCCCCCTCGCTAAAGAAAACCCCTAGGTCCACGCCGGTTACCTCTGAGCGCATCCCTCTGTGCGAGCAGGTATAAAACGCCATACTGCAAACTCTGCCGCCAAGGGCCGTGCGATGTACTTGCCAAAACCGAACGACTTTCATGCGCTGATCGAAGCCATGCCGCTGTGCATCATTCTTCATGACGCGCACACCAAGGAAATTCTCTGGGCCAACGCCGCTGCCCTGGCGGCGCTGGGCTTTACCCTGGAGGAACTGACGCCGCTGAAGGCCTCCGACATGACCCGCGATGCGCCGAAATACCGGCGCTCCATAGGTTTGCGCTGGCTCGAACGGGCCGCGCGCACCGGGCAACGGGCCATCGAGTGGTGCTATCGCTCCAAGCAAGGGGTGGAGATTCTTTCCGAAGCGGTGGCGACCCTGGTGCACCTGGACGGTCGCGATGTGTTGATGGTGCAGTTCCGCGACATTTCCAAAGAGGACAAGGTCAAGCGCGACCTCAAGCGTTTCGAGAGCCGGCTCAAGGCCTTCATGCAGGACCTGGCCGAAGGCGTGGCGGTGCTCGGCCCCGAGGGCGATATCGGTTTTATCAGCGACTCCGGCGCGCACCTGCTCGACAGCGAAGTGCACCAACTGATGGGCAAGAACTTCCTGGCCTGGTGCGACGACGCTTCGCGCCAGCGCCTGTTGCAACAGTTCGCCCATGAGACGCCGGAGCACGCGCCTTTCAGCGTGCACTACAAGGTGCAGCGCCGGGACGGCGAATGGCGCTGGCATGACGCAACCTGCCGCTACATCGAGATTGAAGACGATCTGGTCGGCCATCTGCTGCTGTTCCGCGACGTGACCGAGCAGGTGCAGGCCGAAGAGGCGCGGCGGGTCAGCGAGCAGAAACTCGAGTACCTGGCGCGCTACAACGCCATGGGCGAAATGGCCGTGGCCATCGCCCACGAGCTGAGCCAGCCCCTGGCCGCCACCCGCAACTTCATCGAAGGCACGGTGATTCGCCTGGGCAGTGCTGGCGAAACCGATCAAGCCGTCGCCTGGGGTTTGCAGAGCGCGGTGCGGCAAATCGAGCACGCGTCGGTGATCATCAAGAGCGTGCGCGACTACGTGGTCAAGCTGGAGCAGACCGAAGAGCTGGTCGACCTTAACGAGTTGCTGCGCGAAACCCGCTACTTCATCAGCCTGCGGGCCGATCCGAGCCGGGTGCGCGTGGAAATCGTCACCGCGCCCGAACCGCTGCATGTCAGCTGCGAGAAAGTCCTGATCGGCCAGGTGATCCTCAACCTGGCGTTCAACGCGATCGAAGAAATGGCCGACCTGCCGACTGAACGCCGGTTGCTGCGTATCCATGCCAGCCGCAACAATGATGTGGCGCTAGTGCGCATCGAAGACTGCGGCCGTGGCATCCAGGCCCAGGCACAAGAGAAGCTGTTCGACGGTTTCTTCTCGTCCAAGGTCAGCGGCAACGGCATCGGCCTGGCGCTATGCAAGAACATCATCGGCCGCCACCGTGGCGATATCTGGGCGCAGAACCTGGAACCGTGCGGCGCCGTCTTCAGCTTTTCCCTCCCCCTCGCAACATCCCCCACCTCCCTGTAGGAGCGAGCTTGCTCGCGATGGTCGTAAACGATAACGCGTAAAACCAGATGCCCAGCGGCGCCCCTGGGTTTTTCGCGAGCAAGCTCGCTCCTACATAAAGCGTTTTCTGACACTGGCACAGACACACAAACACTTGGCAGGCAGGGCAATTCTCCCGGTCGCCGGGCACGGCAGAATCAAAGGGTAAAAATCTGCCAAAGCACCCGCGATCCGCGTTACCAACAATTCAGGAAGTTCCCCTTATGCGAACAAACAGGATCTCCGTACAGTCAGCGCTTGGCCTGAGCCTGCTTGTACTCGGTTTGAACAGTGCCCGCGCGGATTTGCCCGCCGGTACGATTGGCCAGACCGTTCTGGCGTTCCCCCCGGAAGCTCACCGCGCGTTCGTGATCGACGTCGAATTCGAAAGCTTCGTGGCGGGCCGCGTGACCGTGGTCGATCCGGACCAGAAGCGCATCCTCGGCATGGTGCCGACCGGTTTTGCCGCGCCGTCGACCCTCAGTCACGACAAGAAAACCATTTACAGCGCGGACATCTGGTATTCCCGCGGCACCCGTGGCACCCGCACCGACGTGCTCACCGCCTGGGACAGCTCGACCCTGTCGCCGGCCTGGGAAGTGCTGATTCCAAACAAGCGCGCCGAGTCGCTGACCCAGCGTTACTCGCTCAAGCCGAGCGGCGACGACAAGTTCGTCTACGTCTACAACTTCACTCCGTCGACTTCGGTCACCGTGGTCGACACCCAGGCCAAAGCGGTTGCCACGGAAATCGCGATTCCGGGTTGCGTGCTCAACTACCCGATCGGCAACCGCCGCTTCGCCTCGCTGTGCGGCGACGGCAGCCTGCAGGTGGTGACCCTCAACGATCAGGGCCAGGAAACCGCGCGCAGCCGTACGCCGTTCTTTGATCCGAACGCGGAGAAACTGGTAGAGCGCGCAGTCAACGTCGGCGACACCTACTACTTCACCACCACGACCGGCACCGTACGCGGTGTGGATTTCAGCGGCGACGCACCGAAGGTCCTGCCGAGCTGGTCGCTGGTTTCCGACGAAGACAAGAAGGCGGGTTGGGCTCCGGGTGGCTGGCAGCTGATGGCAGTCGCGCCGAAGCTGAACCGCTTGTACGTGCTGATGCATGACGCCCACGAACCGATGAAGTGGGAAGACCCGAGCACCCTGATCTGGGCCTTCGATCTCAAGACTCAGAAGAAAATCGCCACCCTGGAAGCCCCGGCCCCGATCTGGAGCATGCAGGCCACCGACGACGACAAGCCGCTGCTGCTCGGTGCCGATGTGGAAGGTGGCTTGCAGATTTTCGATCTGAAGACCAACAAGCTCACCGGCAGCATGCCGAAAGTCGCGAAGACCGCGACTCAGGTCCTGAGCTACTAAGAGGTTCGGCCATGCACACAGATCCGATCTTCATCATTGCCAACGCCATCGCCATCGCGGTGTTGCTGGCCAGCGCCGCGACCCACAAATTGCGCGCGCCGGCCCGCTTCGCCCGGCAATTGGCGGACTATCAACTGCTGCCCCAAGCGCTGGTGCGCCCGACGGCACGGTTGGTGCCCATGCTGGAACTGGCCATTGCCTTCGCCTTGCTGGTACCGGTCAGCCGTGGTTATGCCGCGCTGGGGGCCGCCAGCCTGTTGGCGCTGTACGCCGTCGCCATCGGCATCAACCTGTGGCGCGGTCGTGCGGACATCGACTGCGGTTGCGCAGGTCCCGACCAGGCACAACCGTTGCGCCCGGTCCTGCTGCTGCGCAACAGCGTGCTGGTGGCGCTGGCGCTGCTGGCAAGCGTCGCACCGGTGGTCCGCGACATGACTGTATTCGATGGCTTCGTGACCCTGGCTGCCGCCGCCGTCGCGCTGCTCATCTACGCCGCCGCCGATGGCTTGCTGGCGAATTCCCCTTTTCTGCTCAAATTGATTGGTAGGTAATCGAAATGGAAGGCTTGATAGTTTCCAACGTTCTGCTCTGGGTGCTGCTGGTGGCCGTGGCGTTTGTCGTCATGGGTCTGGTGCGGCAGATTGGCGTATTGCACGGTCGCCTGGCCCCGGCTGGCGCGCTGATGGTCGACAAAGGCGTGGCGGTGAACGAAGCCGCCCCGCAAATCACCGCCGCCGACCGTAACGGTCGCCCGGTGAACTTCGGTTATGCCGGTGAGAAATCGCAACTGCTGTTCTTCCTCTCGCCGACCTGCCCGATCTGCAAGTCGTTGCTGCCGGCGATCAAGTCCATCGCCAAGGAACAAGCTGATCGCCTTGACGTGGTGTTCGTCAGCGATGGCGACATGGACGCCCAGCAAGCACTGATCCGTGAACACAAACTGGAAGACGCCACCTATGTGGTCGGCCCGGAAGTGGGCATGACCTACCAGATCGGCAAGCTGCCGTACGCCGCGCTGATCGACAAGGCCGGCACCCTGCGCGCCAAGGGCCTGGTCAACTCCCGCGAGCACCTGGACAGCCTGTTCGAAGTCGAGCACCTCAAGCACGCCACGCTGCAGCAGTACCTCAATGCTCAGCCCCACGATCACAACCATGACCACAGCCACGGCCATAGCCACTGATAAGGCAGGGAGACCTTCATGAAACTGCTGGATCTGTTGTTCGAGCGCTCCTCGCGCCGTGTTGCCGACACTACCTCGCGCCGCAAACTGCTGGCACGCATGGGCTCGTTGATCGTTGCCGGTGCCGCTCTGCCCGTGCTGCTGCCGCTGGACCGCACCAGCAAGGCGCTGGCCGCCACTGACCCGAAAGCCGGCGACCCTGGCGATCCGAACAGCTGCGACTACTGGCGCTACTGCTCCATCGACGGTTTTCTGTGCAGCTGCTGCGGCGGGTCGGTGACCTCCTGCCCACCAGGTACAGAAGCCTCGCAAGTGACCTGGATCGGCACCTGCCGCAACCCGGCCGATGGCAAGGACTACATCATTTCGTACAACGACTGCTGCGGTAAGCAGAGTTGCGCGCAATGCGCCTGCACCCGTAACGACAGTGAAGAGCCGGCCTACCGCCCGTTCAACAACAACGATGTGAACTGGTGCCTGGCCGCCAAGTCGCACATCTACCACTGCACCGTTTCGGTGATCCGCGGCGTCGCCGTATAAACGCGCACTTTCCGCCGGTTGCTCGCGCAATCGGCGGCTTTTTTTCTGTGGCTGCTGTTCTTTTTTTACTGCTTTGAATGTGTACCTATAGGAGCGAGCTTGCTCGCGATGGACGCAAGGGCGACGCGTTAAACCAGATAGCCCGCGTTATCGTTGACGTCCATCGCGAGCAAGCTCGCTCCTACACCTACAAGTGCCAAACCGGTCATCAGCGGAGTTTTTTTATGCGTAGGTTGATATTGCTCGGTCTCGTCTGTGCCCTGAGCGCCCCGCTCGCTTTCGCCCGGGCCATTCCCGACCCGAACCAGCATCACGCGCCGGGCAATGAATCACCGCAAACGCCGATTGCCCAGGCCGGGTACGGCGTCGGCGTGAACTATCAGTTGCAATGTGCCGGTTGCCACCTGGGCGACGGCACGGGTTCCGCCGCCAACGACACACCGCGGATGAAAGGCTTTGTCGGCAACTTCCTGAAAGTACCCGGTGGCCGCGAATTCCTCGTGCGGGTGCCGGGCATGTCGCAGTCGGCGTTGAACAACGCGCAACTTGCAGATTTGCTCAACTGGCTGATGCGCAAAGACGGCATGGCGGGCGACAGCCTGCCGGCCGACTATCAGCCGTATACCGCCGAGGAAGTCACGGAGTTGCGCGCCAGGACCATGCTCAACCTGCCCGGCACCCGAAGCGAATTGATCAAGGCCATGCGTGCCCAGGGCATCGCTATCGAAGACGGGATGAATTATTGACGCGGGGTGTCCCGGACAAACCTTCGACCACCCGGACGATGGACTCTCTGACGTTAAATAAGTAACGTAACCGGCGCTGCTTTCACACCCGGAAAATCGAAAAGGGAGTTTGCATCGTGACCGAAGAGACAAAAACCAAAGGACCGGCTTCGTATTTCCCGTCAATCGAAAAGAAGTATGGTCAGCCGATCGCCCATTGGCTGGATCTGCTCAAGACCGTCAGCGACAAGAAGCACATGGAAATGGTGGCCTGGCTCAAGACCGAACACGGCATGGGTCATGGTCACGCCAACGCGTTGGTTGCCTATCATTTGGCAGCCACCAAAAGCGGCTAGCCCGCCCGGCGTTCGCTGCGCTGCCGGTGGAGCCAGTTCCACCGGCAAATCATCTGTACTGGAAATGGCTGATCGGCGCCTTTGCCCTATCCTTTCATCCAACCCACCACGCCGGACAACGCCATGCCCGCCCCCGAATCCACCCTCCTCGACAGCTGGCACCACAATGCCCAGGCCTGGATCGACGCCATCCGCACGGGTAGCATCGAAAGCCGCCTCAAGGTCACTGACCAGGCGATCCTGCTGGCGGTTCTGGGTCGTCAGCCCGAGCGTGTGCTCGACCTGGGTTGCGGCGAAGGCTGGTTATTGCGTGCACTGACTGAACGTGGCATCGATGCAGTCGGTGTTGATGGCGATGCGACGCTGGTGGAGGCGGCGCGGGCGGCGGGCACTGCGCCGGTGCATCTGGCGAGCCATGAACAGTTGGCAGAAGCGAAAGTCGACATCGGCCGCGGCTACAACCTGATCTGCGCCAACTTCGCCCTGCTGCATCAGGACATCATCCCCCTGCTCGCCGCCATGAACAGCCTGCTCGCCCCTGGCGGCGCGCTGCTGATCCAGACGCTGCACCCGTGGACAGCTGCAGCCGGCGACTATCAGGATGGCTGGCGGGAAGAGACTTTCGCCGGGTTCAAGGGGCAATGGCAACCCATGCCATGGTATTACCGCACCTTGTCCAGTTGGCTCAATGCACTGGACATGGCAGGTTTTGCACTGGCCAGCTTGCAGGAACCACAGCACCCGCAAAGCCCCGTACCTCAGTCGTTGCTGCTGGTGGCCGAGCCCCGGCTGTAGGAGCGGGCTTGCCCGCGAAGGCGTTTGCACAGCCAACATTATCGGTGACTGGCCTACCGCTTTCGCGGGCAAGTCGGATCGCCGCACCGCCGCTCCCACAAGGGTTGTTTGCCGGCCTCGATATTTGTGGTCGACATCGATCACTGTGGGAGCGGGCTTGCCCGCGAAGACGTCGGCACAGCCAACATAGAAACCGGAGCACTGTGAAGTACTCCGGCCTGCTCATGCTGCTAAAGCGTCAGGCCCATTCTTTACGCAGTTGACGCGCCGCATTGACCATATGCACCAGCGCCGCTTCGGTTTCCGCCCAGCCGCGGGTTTTCAGGCCACAGTCCGGGTTGACCCACAGGCGGTCGGCGGGAATGCGTTTGGCTGCCTTGCGCAGCAGGTTGGCCATTTCCGAGGAGTCCGGTACCCGTGGCGAATGGATGTCGTACACGCCCGGGCCGATTTCGTTGGGGTAAGCGAAGGCTTCGAACGCATCCAGCAGTTCCATGTCCGAGCGTGAGGTTTCGATGGTGATCACGTCGGCATCCATGGCGGCGATGGACTCGATCACATCGTTGAACTCGCTGTAGCACATGTGGGTGTGGATCTGGGTTTCGTCACGCACCCCCGAGGCGCACAGGCGGAACACTTCGGTGGCCCAGTCCAGGTAGTGCTGCCACTGCGCCTGGCGCAACGGCAAGCCTTCGCGGAACGCGGCTTCGTCGATCTGCACGATCTTGATGCCGGCGGCTTCCAGGTCCACCACTTCGTCGCGAATGGCCAGGGCCAGCTGGCGGGCCTGCACTTCGCGGCTCACGTCTTCACGCGGGAACGACCACATCAGCATGGTCACGGGACCGGTCAGCATGCCTTTCATCACTTTGTCGGTGAGGCCTTGGGCATAGCGGATCCACTCCACAGTCATGGCTTTCGGACGGCTCAGGTCGCCGAAGATCACCGCTGGTTTCACGCAGCGCGAACCGTAGCTCTGGACCCAGCCGAAACGGGTGAACACGTAGCCGTCGAGTTGCTCGGCGAAGTATTCGACCATGTCGTTGCGCTCGGCCTCACCGTGCACCAGTACGTCCAGGCCCAGGTTTTCCTGCACTTGCACGGCGTGACGGATCTCGCTGTGCATCGCTTCGGTGTATTCGGCCTCGGTCAGCTTGCCTTGCTTGAACGACTGGCGAGCCAGACGGATCGACGCGGTTTGCGGGAACGAACCGATGGTGGTGGTCGGGAACAGTGGCAGGTTCAGGCCGGCGCGCTGTTTCTCGATACGTCGGGCAAACGGCGAGTGCCGCTGGCTGTCCCTGGCGGTGATGGCGGCAACACGCGCCTGCACGGCTGGCTTGTGAATGCGTGGCGATGCCGCACGGCTGGCCTGCACGGCACGGCTTTGAGTCAGCGCTTCAAGCACCTTCTGCGCTTCCGGCTCGTTGACTGCCTGGGCCAGCAGCGCGACTTCTTCACACTTCTGCACGGCAAACGCCAGCCAGCTTTTCAGTTCGCTATCGAGCTGGTCTTCACGCCCCAGGTCGACCGGGCTGTGCAGCAGCGAGCAGGATGGCGCGACCCACAGCCGATCACCCAGACGCTCGTTTGCGTGCTGCAAGGTGGCCAAAGCGTTTTCCAGGTCGCAGCGCCAGACATTACGGCCGTTGACCACGCCCAGCGACAGCACTTTGTAGGCTGGCAGGCGATCGAGGATGGTCGGGAACTGCTCGGGGGCGCGCACCAGATCGATGTGCAGACCGTCCACCGGCAGGTTGGCGGCCAGGCCCAGGTTTTCTTCCAGACCACCGAAGTAAGTGGCAATCAGTTTCTTCAGCGGGTCGCGCTGAATCAGGTTGTAGGCACGCTCAAAGGCGTTTTTCCAGGCTTGCGGCAGGTCGAGAACCAGGATCGGCTCGTCGATTTGTACCCATTCAACGCCTTGTGCCGCCAGGCGCTGGAAGATCTGGCCGTACAGCGGCAGCAGGCGATCGAGCAGTTCGAGCTTGTCGAACTCGACGCCCTTGGCCTTGCCCAGCCACAGGTAAGTCAGCGGGCCGATGATGACGGGTTTGACGTTGTGTCCCAGCGCACGGGCTTCCTCGACTTCCTCGAACAACTGGTCCCAACCGAGCTGAAACTGCTGATCGGCGCTGAATTCAGGGACGAGGTAGTGATAGTTGGTGTCGAACCACTTGGTCATTTCCTGGGCGTGCGCGCCGCCGCAGCAGCTGTCGCTTACGCCACGAGCCATGCCGAACAGGGTTTGCAGGCTGGCCTTGCCGTCGTGCGGGCGGAAACGCTCCGGGATCACCCCGAACATCAGCGAGTGGGTCAGGACCTGGTCGTACCAGGCGAAGTCGCCGACCGGCAACAGTTCGACCCCGGCCTTTTTCTGCAAGTCCCAATGGGTCTTGCGCAAGTCGCGGCCAACGGCACGCAGACCGGCTTCGTCCAATTCACCTTTCCAGAACGCCTCTTGGGCTTTTTTCAGTTCGCGGTCGCGGCCAATGCGCGGAAATCCAAGGGAATGGGCCAATGCCATGACGAAAAACTCCATGTGGTTAATGGCGTCATTGTCGGCAATCGAGCCTTAGTGAGACAAACTCATTTAAATCGTGATGATCACGAGATTATTTCATGAAGATAGACGTAAGCCTTTGCGTCGAATGTGTCACAACCAGGCACTACTCCTCGTAGTAGTAGAGCTTGTTAATGATCACCCATCGCCCGTCCACCTTCAGCAACGACAGGTAATCGGTAAACCGTATCCCGGCGAAATCATCGATGACCTTGACTGCGGCGGCATCGCCGGTGACATCAAGATTGATCACCTGCCAAAACGGCTGCGTCCCGGCACGCGCCGGGATTTCGGCCTTGATGGCCACGACAAATTCATCCAGGGATGCCCATTCAAGCACCTTTTGGAAGTGACCGATGATGCGACAGTCTGGATGAAAGGCCTGCCGCAGCAACGCTTCATCGGCAAAGACCATACCTTCCACGTAATGGCGAACCACCTGGTTGATCTGTTCGGTATCTATCGATTGAGTAGTCATGTTTTAACCTCTGGTTTGCATGTCCGCGCACCGCTCGCGCAGGTTGACCGACAGTCTCCCCAAGGCTGATCAAGCTGAAAGTCTAGGCACCGCCAGTTCAATTGCGCGGCTTTACGACCGGAGGCACTGCAAAACCACTGGCGTGACCGAACTGTGGCGTGTGCGCAAGCCGAGCGTCGATGGCATCATCACCCGCTACGAAGGTTTCGATGCCGAAGGCGAACTGGTCATCCAGTTGTTCGACGTGCGCAAACCGGGCATCCCTGAGCGTGGCGACTGGCGTGCCCTGGCTGAAACCGCCACCGCTCTGATCGGCTAAGGAATAGTCCCGATGCGTATCAAAACACTTCTGGCCTGTGCCACGGCGCTCTACCCGGACGCCAAAGCGCAGACCGTCGGGCTCAGCCAATGACGGCCATTTTCCGGCCGCGTCCGACGTTGATCTTTTTGCTGCTGTTGCTGGTGCTGGTGTTCTGGTTGTCCCTGGCCCTCGGGCCGGTCAGCCTGCCGCTGAGCGATACCTTGCTGGCCGGGATGCGCCTGCTCGGGTTGCCACTCGACGGTGGTGACACGCAGCAAGCGCAGCTGATCCTCGGTCAGATTCGTCTGCCGCGCAGCCTGCTCGGCATCGCCGTGGGTTCGGTACTGGCGTTGTCCGGCGTGGCGATGCAGGGGTTGTTCCGCAACCCCTTGGCGGACCCGGGTCTGGTCGGCGTTTCCGGTGGCGCGGCACTCGGTGCCGCCCTTGCCATCGTCGGCGGCAGCCTGCTCGGTGGCGTGCCACCGGCCATCGAGCCTTATCTGCTGTCGGTCAGTGCCTTCGCCGGTGGCCTGATCGTCACGGCGGTGGTGTATCGCTTCGGCCGCCGGGACGGGCAAACCGACGTGGCGACCATGCTGTTGGCGGGTGTGGCGATGACGGCCATGGCGGGTGCCGGCGTGGGGCTGTTCACCTACCTGGCCGATGACGCAACGTTGCGCACCCTGACGTTCTGGAACCTGGGCAGCCTCAACGGTGCCAGCTACCCGCGCCTGTGGCCGTTGCTGATCGTCACCGTGGGCGTGGCGTTGTGGTTGCCACGTCGGGCGGCGGCACTCAATGCAATGCTGCTGGGTGAGTCGGAGGCCCGTCACCTGGGTTTCGACATCGAGCGGATCAAGCTTGAGCTGGTGCTGTGCACGGCGCTCGGCGTCGGCGCGGCAGTCGCGGCGGCCGGCCTGATCGGTTTCATCGGCCTGGTGGTGCCGCATCTGATGCGCCTGCTGGTCGGCCCGGATCACCGGGTGTTGTTGCCCGCATCGTTGCTGGCCGGCGCGAGCCTGCTGTTGCTGGCCGATCTGGCCGCGCGCCTGCTGTTGGCGCCGGCTGAATTGCCCATCGGCATCGTGACGGCACTGATCGGGGCTCCGTTCTTTCTTTATCTGCTGGTACGAGGGCGTTCCTGATGCTGCGGGCAAACAACTTGCTGGTTCGCCGTGGTAACCGCACGGTACTGGCGAACATCGATATCCAATTGCGCCCCGGTGAAGTGCTCGGCGTGCTGGGACCCAATGGCGCCGGCAAAAGCACCCTGCTCGCTGCTTTATGCGGCGAACTGGCGAGCAGCGAAGGCACGGTCAGCCTCGACGAACGTCAACTCGCCGACTGGCCGGGTCAGGAACGGGCCAAACGCCTGGCCGTGCTGCCGCAGAGTTCGAGCCTGAACTTTGCGTTCTCGGTCAATGAGGTCGTCGGCATGGGTCGCTTGCCTCACGCCAGCGGCCGCGTGCGCGATGCCGAAATCGTCGCCGAGGCGCTCAAGGCTGCCGATGCGCTTCATCTGGCCGGACGCAGCTACCTGGCCCTGTCCGGCGGTGAACGCCAGCGCGTGCATCTGGCGCGGGTGCTCGCGCAACTCTGGCCGGGGGCCGAAGGACAGACCCTGCTGCTCGATGAACCGACGTCAATGCTCGATCCACTGCACCAACACACCATTTTGCAAGCCGTGCGCGACTTCGCCGAGCGCGGGGCAGCCGTACTGGTGATCCTGCACGACCTCAATCTGGCCGCACGTTACTGCGATCAACTACTGTTGTTGCAACAAGGCCTGCCCCACGCCTACGGCCCACCGGCAGACGTGTTGACTGCCGAGGCACTGGCGGCGGTGTATGGGCTGGAGGTGCTGATTCATCAGCATCCGGAACGCGGCCACCCTTTGATCATCGCGCGCTGATATCGCCCCCTCCTCTGTCATCGAGGGGGCACCTGCCCAATAAGGAAAACCGATGCGCTTTCTGTTGCTCTGTGCATTCAGCCTGCTGGCTGCCTGCCAAACCACCCATCAGGTCACACCGCCCCCGGCGCCCATTGCTCCGCAAGGCCGTGATCACGCTGACCTGGGAGTCATCCGCGAACTGGCGACCGGTCGCACGTTGACGCCCCGGGAACTGGTCGAACGCCTGGCCGTTGCACCGCGTGTCCTGGTCGGTGAACAGCACGACAACCCGGACCACCACGCCCTGCAATTGTGGCTGCTGCGCGAACTGGCGGCACAACGCCCTCAGGGCAGTCTGCTGATGGAAATGCTCAACCCCGATCAACAGGCCAGGGTCGATGCCGCGCAAGCCGCGGCCCGCGCCGGCCAGCCACCGGCCGATGCGTTCGAGGCGCTGGCCTGGCAGGCCAATTGGGACTGGAGTGTTTATGGCGCCCTCGTCACCTACGCGCTGCGACAACCGTATCCGCTGCTGGCGGCGAACCTGGACCGCGCGCAGATCATGCAGATCTACAAACAGCGCCCGGTACTCACCGGTGAAGCGTCCACCACCCAACAGGTGCAGACGACCTTGCTGGACGACATCCGCCAATCCCATTGCGGCCTGCTGCCCGAAGCACAGATGCCGGCCATGCTCGCCGTGCAGCAACAGCGCGACCGGCGCATGGCCGAGCGCCTGATGGCCGCGCCGGCGCCAGCGTTGCTGCTGGCCGGTGCCTTCCACGTGCGCAAGGACCTGGGGGTGCCACTGCACCTGAAAGACCTCGGTGCCGGTGCAGACAATGCGGTGCTGATCCTGGCCGAAGCGGGCAAGACCGTGACTGGCGAGAGCGCGGACTATGTCTGGTACACCGCGGCGCAACCGGAACAGGATCACTGCGCGCAGCTGCGTCGTTAAGCTCGCCCCAAGGGGGCGGCTGGTCCTGCCCCCTCGCTCCGGCGCGACACTATGTCACGCCTCTGCGTCGGTCCAATGGTCGTATCCCCCCCTCCGGCACCGGCACAGTTTGTTAACATCCCCGGGATTTTTTCGTCTGTACAGTTATCACGCTGTCATTTCAGCCTGTTCAACAGGATGCTTCCCTTCATGAGTACTTTGTATACCCGCCGAACCGTCCTGCAAGGCATGGGCCTGTTGAGCCTGGGCCTGCTCGCCGGTTGCGACGACAGCAGCAAGCTGTCGTTCAAGTACGGAAAAGACCTCAGCGACAAGATCATGGGGCGTAACTTCAAGCTCAAGAACGCCGAGGGCGAAACCCGGATGCTGGGCAGCTATCGCGGCCTGATGCCGATGGTGTTCTTCGGTTTCACCCAGTGCCCGGCCGTATGCCCCACCACCCTGGCCCGTGCGGCCCAGGCCAAGAAATTGATGGGTCGCGATGGCGAAAGGCTGCAGGTGATCTTCATCACCCTGGACCCTGAGCGCGACACGCCAGAGATGCTCGACAAGTACGTCAAGGCTTTCGACCCGAGTTTCGAAGCGCTGTACGGCACCCTGGAAGAAACCGCCGCCACCGCCAAGGAATTCGGCGTGTTCTTTGAAAAAGTGCCGAGCGGCGACACCTATACCCTCTCCCATACCGCGACCAGTTATGTCTTCGACTCCCGGGGCACTCTGCGCCTGGGACTGTCCACGTCCCTGACGGCCAAAGAGTGTGCAGAAGACCTGCTCACCGTGATGGAGGTTTGCTGAAATGAATGCCCCGCAGGCTAAAAACCGTTTCGTGCAACGTTGCAAGCAACTGGCGCTGGGCTTGTCCCTGGTCGGCCTGGCCTTTCAGGTGTCGGCACAAACCCGGGTCGAAGACGCCTGGGTCCGTGCCACCGTAGCCGGCCAGCCGTCGAGTGGCGCCTTCATGACCGTCACAGCGAGCGGCGACAGCAAGTTGCTGAGCGTGCAAACGCCGGTTGCCAAACTTGTGCAGATTCATGAAATGAGCATGAAAGACGACCTGATGAAAATGCAGCAGGTTCAGTCTGTCGCGCTGCCGGCTGGTGAGGCGGTGAGCTTCGATCCCCACGGCTACCACATCATGCTCATGAACCTGACGGCCCAGATCAAGGAAGGCGACAAGGTGCCGCTGACCCTGACCGTGGAAGACGCCAGGGGCGAGAAAGAGTCGATTCAGGTTGAAGCCGTTGCCAAGGCGATCGGCACCATGGATCACAGCACGATGACGCATGATCACAGCAAGATGAATTGATTGCTCCGCCAGCTAACACACAGAACCTGTAGGAGCGAGCCTGCTCGCGAAAAACGCCGGGACACCGCGGGGATTCAGACAGCCCGCGTCATCGTTGACGTCCATCGCGAGCAGGCTCGCTCCTACAGGGCCGAGCGTTAGCTCGCCTGCCGCTCTTGATCTTGATCCACCCGCCCCTGACGTTCGGCCTCTCGAGGGGGCAAGAAGATCAAAAGCCAAAGCGAGGCGGCCTGCTGGCCAGCCTGATCGCAATTGAACGCGTTCCCCTGTAGGAGCGAGCTTGCTCGCGAAAAACGCCAGGACACCGCGGGGATTCAGACCGCCCGCGTCATCGTTGACGACCATCGCGAGCAAGCTCGCTCCTACAGAAGAGAGAAGAGCAGAGCAAAAGCAGGTCGGCATACCCCCACGCTTTTCACCATTCAACAGGCCGAGCGTTAGCTCGCCTGCCGCTCTTGATCTTGATCCACCCGCCCCCTCGGCAGGCTGAGCGGAGGTGTTCATCCGGGGTATGGCGCGCAGCGCCGTTCGACGCAGTCGAACCCATTGCATGCAGGTCGCGCGCAGCCGACCGGAGGGCAATGCCCCCGGATGGACACCGGAGCGAAGGAACCCCGAGCCTTGGCGAGGGGCCGGACGTTCGGGGCGAGCGTTTTTTTGCTTACTTTTTTTAGGCGCTTGTAAAAAAGTGAGTCGCCATCAGGGCGAAACCCTAAGTCGCCGTTACCGCAGCAACGGAAATGTACACCGTCAACAAGAGACAGGCTGACGGAAACACCGCCTTCGCGAGCAGGTCGGATCGGGGCAGCAAGCACTTCAGGCCTTGGCGACAACCCATGTCGTTCGCCAAGGCCTTTTCATGTCAACTCAAACCAGCTTGAGCACGACGTTGATGTTGTTGCGCGTGGCTTTCGAGTACGGGCAGTACTGGTGCCCAGTCTCGACGATTTTCTGCGCGGTTTCACGATCCAGCCCCGGCAGGCTGACGTTAAGCCGCGCCTGCAACAGATAGCCGCCTTCGTTGGTGCCCAGGTCGACTTCGGCATCGACGGCCACATCCTTGGGCAGCGCCACTTTCATTTCCCTGGCCGCCACTTGCATCGCACCGATAAAACAGGCTGACCAGCCGGCAGAGAACAGTTGCTCCGGATTGGTTCCGCCGCCGCCCGCGCCCGGGGACGAAAGCTTCACATCGAGGATTCCGTCGGAGCTGCGGGAGGCGCCGTCACGCCCGCCGGTGGTGTGGGTTTTGGCGGTGTACAACACTTTATCGATCTGGTTCATGGTGACCTCCTGATTGAGTTGTAAGAAACCGGTTTTAACACCCCATCCGGTCGCTGGGATGGTCAATCAATATAGACGTCACAGGCCCATACCGTGGTCGATCCGACCGACGTTCGCTTCTTTTCTACTTACGCGCCAATTTGTACCTGACGCAGTCTTCATAAAAACTCTGCCGTACAGCAGTCGGTTTCAATCGCGACGAACTGTCATAAGTTTGCTCGGTAATGCCAAGTGCCATCATGCGCATCCATGTTTTGGCAAACTTGTAGGCCTGGATTTTTTGCCGTGCGGCGTACAGAGAAACGCCTGAAAGCTTGAGTTCCTGTGCCCTTGCAGCCGTGCCCGCGCCCCAACTGCACATGTACTGATCATTGGTGGCCAGTTCTTTGGCGTGAGCCGAATTGGCTGTACCCGCAACAACTAGCGGGATTAATGCGATCCATATCTTGCGCATCTTGACCTATTTAACTGGCTGAAAATGAACTAATTTTGCGGAGGATTTTTAAACTTGGGGGCCAGCATCCTGCCTTTTTTGCGATTTAGTGCAAAAACGAAATGAGTGACGCCATTTCTTGCGAGTTTTCAATCCTTTGCTATAGCTAAGACTCTCAATCGCCAACTAAGTGAGGCAACGGAATGTCAGTCGCAAAGAAAATGAGTGTGGGGCAACTGACAATGTTGACTGCCGTCAACATGTTGGGCTCCGGCATTGTGCTGCTACCGACGAAACTCGCGGAAGTCGGTGCAATTTCGATTCTTTCCTGGCTGGTGACGGCCACCGGCTCCCTCGCTCTGGCCTACGCCTTTGCGCGATGCGGGATGCTCAGCCGCAAGACCGGCGGCATGGGCGGCTATGCCGAATACACGTTTGGTAAAGCTGGCAACTACATCACCAACTACACCTACGGCCTCTCACTGTTGATTGCCAACGTGGCGATCAGTATTACTGCGGTTGGTTATATCCAGGTGTTGTTCGGGATAAAGCTTGATTCCCTGCAAGTAGGCCTGGCGACCATCGCCTTGTTATGGATCACCACCTTCGCCAACTTTGGCGGCGCCAGAATTACCGGCCGGATCGGCGCGGTGACGGTCTGGGGTGTGATTGCACCGGTGGTGCTGGTATCCACGGTTGGCTGGTTCTGGTTCGACAGCAGCGTCTACGCCGCCGGCTGGAACCCCCACGACAAGAGCTGGTTCGAAGCGGCAGGTGCCTCGGTGGCGATCACCCTGTGGGCCTTCCTCGGCCTGGAATCGGCTTGCGCCAACACCGACGCGGTGGAAAACCCCGAGCGCAACGTACCGATTGCCGTGCTGGGCGGCACCCTGGGTGCTGCGGTGATCTATATCGTCTCCACCAACGTCATCTTCGGTATCGTCGGCAACGAAGAACTGGTCGCGTCCACCGCACCTTTCGGCCTGGTGTTCGCCAAGATGTTCACCCCGATGGTCGGCGACATCGTGATGGCGGCAATGGTGCTCGCCTGTATCGGCTCGCTGCTGGGTTGGCAGTTCACCATCGCCCAGGTGTACAAAAGCTCGGCTGACACCGGTTACTTCCTGTCGATCTTCGCCAAGGCCAACAAGGCGGGAACGCCGATTGTCGGCATGATGGTACTGCTCACCGCACAGACCGCGCTGGCGCTGCTCACCATCAGTCCCGACCTGAGCAAGCAGTTCGACACCCTGGTCAACCTTGCAGTGGTCACCAACCTGGTGCCTTACATCCTGTCCATGGCCGCGCTGATGACCATGCAGAAAGTCTCCAACGTGCCGGAAGGCAAGGCACTGGCAACCAACGTCATCGCCCTGGTCGCGGCAGCCTACAGCTATCTGGCGCTGTACAGCTCCGGTGAGCAGGCGCTGATGCTGGGCGGCGTGGCCACCATCTTTGGCTACACCCTGTTCGGCTTCGTCAACAACCGCCTGATCCGCCTTGAAGCTCTCAACAACAGCGTACCGACGCAAACCGTCAGCGCGCAGCACCTCACTGCCGAGCCAGTGCCGGTGAACAATCTGAATAAAGCCATTCTGGAGGTTCAATCATGACGGAATATAAACACTCGCTCGGAATGCTGGCACTACTGGTCAGCAGTCCGCCGGACAAGCGAACGGTGTTCGGCCGCGCCCTGGATCAACTGGTCCACGACGTGGAGGGACGTGGCGTCAGTGTCCTGGCCTCGGAAAGCCTCAGTGATGCCGCCTCGATCCTGCGTTCGGACCCTGCCGTTCAATGCGTGCTCATCCGATGGGAAATGGACGCGAGCGAAGGCCACGCCGACTGCATCAAACTGCTGGTCAAGCTGCGCGAGCGCAACACACGCGTGCCGGTGTTCCTGATCAGCGACCGCACCACCGCGTCGAGCATTCCGCTGCTGGTCATGCAACACGCCGACGACTTCATCTGGCTGCCCGAAGACACTTCACGCTTCCTCAGCGGGCGCATCCTGGCCGCTATCGAACGTTACCGTCAGGCCGCCCTGCCGCCGATGTTCGGCGCGCTGGTGAAGTTCGCCCGCACCTATGAATACTCCTGGCACACCCCCGGCCATGCCGGCGGTACGGCGTTTCTCAAGAGCACTGCCGGGCGTGCCTTCTACGAGTTCTTCGGCGAGAACCTGCTGCGTTCCGACCTGTCGATCTCCGTCGGCGAACTGGGCTCCCTGCTCGATCACAGCGGCCCCATCGGCCAGGGCGAACGCTATGCCGCCAAGGTCTTCGGCGCGCACCGCACGTACTATGTGACCAACGGTTCGTCGATGTCCAACCGCGTCATCCTCATGGCCAGCGTCACGCGCAACCAGATCGCCCTGTGCGACCGCAATTGCCACAAGTCCGCAGAACATGCGATGACCCTGTCCGGGGCGATTCCGACCTACCTGGTGCCGACCCGCAACCGCTATGGCATCATCGGCCCGATCCTGCCGCAGACCCTGAGCGCCGAAGGCGTGAAAGCCGCCATCGCCAACAACCCGCTGGTCAAGACAGGCATCGACCCGACGCCGGTGCACGCCATTGTCACCAACTCCACTTACGACGGCCTGACCTACAACGTCACCCGCGTCGAAGAGCTGCTGGGCGAAAGCGTTGACCGCCTGCACTTCGACGAAGCCTGGTACGGTTATGCGCGCTTCAACCCGCTGTACAGCGGGCGCCATGCCATGCACGGCGACCCGGGCGATCACGACAAGTCCAAGCCGACCGTGTTCGCCACCCAGTCGACCCACAAGTTGCTGGCCGCCCTGTCCCAGGCCTCGATGATCCACGTACGCGACGGCCGTAACCCGATCGAACATGCGCGTTTCAACGAGTCGTACATGATGCACGCCTCGACCTCGCCGAACTACGCGATCATGGCGTCTTGCGACGTCAGCTCGGCGATGATGGAAGCACCGAGCGGGCAGATCCTCACCAGCGAATCGATCGAAGAGGCCATCAGCTTCCGCCAGGTGCTCTCGCGCATGCACAACGAGATGCTGAGCAAGGACAACTGGTTCTTCACCTGCTGGCAGCCACCGACCGTACAGGTGGGCGCAGCGACCGTGCCGTTCCATGAGGTCGACCCGGCTACGCTTAAAACCGATCCGAACTGCTGGGTCCTGCACCCGAACGCGGTATGGCACGGTTTCGGTGACATCGAAGATGGTTACTGCATGCTCGACCCGATCAAGGTCTCGGTGCTCAGCCCGGGCATGGGCGACGACGGCACCCTGCTCGCGTCCGGCATCCCCGCTTGCGTGGTCACGGCGTACCTGGGCCGCCAGGGGATCGTGGTCGAGAAAACCACCGACTTCACCATCCTGTTCCTGTTCTCGATCGGCATCACCAAAGGCAAGTGGGGCACGCTGCTCAACGCCCTGCTCGACTTCAAGCGTGATTACGACGACAACGCCGAACTCGAGCTGTGCCTGCCCGACCTGTACAACGCCCACCAACAACGCTATGCCGGCATGGGCCTGAAGGATCTGGCCGACGAAATCTTCGCCGCCATGAAGAAACACAAGACCACCGCCAACATGTCCCAGGCCTTCGGCACCCTGCCAAAAGCCGAATTCAGCCCGGTGGAGGCCTACGAAAAACTGGTGCGCAACGACATCGAACTGGTCACCCTCAACGAAGCTGCCGGGCGCCTGGCCGCCACCGGTATCGTGCCGTACCCGCCAGGCATCCCGCTGCTCATGCCGGGTGAGAACGCAGGGCCTGCGGACGGTCCGTTGCTGGCGTATCTCAAGGCACTGGAAGCCTTCGACAAATCCTTCCCGGGCTTCACTCATGACACCCACGGGATCGAAGTCGAAGACGGCGTTTACCGGATGCTGGTACTGAAGTAAGTCAGGCAGGTTCACCGCAACCCCTGTGGGAGCGGGCTTGCTCGCGAAGGCGTAGTGTCAGTCGACGCAAATGTCGATTGACAGGGCGCTTTCGCGAGCAAGCCCGCTCCCACATTTTTTTGGAGCGCCCTCACGCCAAAAACCCATGGGCAAATTCGATCACGGCGCTCTATGATTGAATCACATGAACGTCTCCACTCCGATTCGCCAACCCTGCCCGCCCGGTGCCTGCGACTGCGGGCGTGACCCGTTGCTGGAAACACCGGGGGCGGACCTGCGCATTCTGTTTCTGACCCGCAACGAAGAAAAACGCCTGATCGAACGCCTGGAGAACCTGCAGAGCCTGAGCGATCTCGAGCACGTGCAACGGCGCATGTTCGAACAGTTGGGGATCCGCGTGGACATCGCCCCCGGCTTCAATGAAGTGCGCACCATGCGCGGCATCGGTATCCAGATTGGCGAACTGCCGGGGCTGTGCCGCAAGACCCGCGCCAACATCCCCGCAGCCATCCGCCGCGCCATGGAAAAGCGCCCGGAGATTGCCTACGAGCTGCTCAATGCCAACGACCTGTTGCGTGACGCCTGATGAAGCCCATTCTCGAATTCCCTCGCACCGACGAGATCCTCACCTCGTTCGCCCTGGCCATCGGTGCCGACCTGCAGGGCTACCGCAACCACATTTACCGGGTGCTGAATTTCCATAGTGCCCTCAGCGGTGCCGAAGGCTTGCCCTCGGATGCCGTACAGATCGCGGCGGCGTTTCACGACCTGGGTATCTGGACCGATGACACCCTGGACTACCTGCCGCCATCCATTGCCCTGGCCACCGAGTACCTCGACCACCAACAACGACCGGAACTGAAGGATGAAGTCCGTGCGTTGATACTTGAGCATCACAAGGTGCGCCGGTATCGCGGCGCTTGTGCCGACAGCGTCGAATTCTTCCGCCAGGCCGATCTGGTGGATGTGTCCCTGGGCCTGGTCCGTTTCGGCTTGCCCCGAAGCTTCATCAAGACCATACAGTCGATCTTTCCCGACCATGGTTTTCACTCGATGCTGATAAAGCGTTCAGCCCGACAATTCATCCGCTCGCCGCTGCGGCCGCTGCCCATGTTTCGCTGGTGAAACACGCATCCGTTACCCCCTCGAACAGCCACCTGAACAGGATCAGCGGTCGTACATGAATCGCGGGGCGCTGCTATGCCTTCCATGGGAGATTCCGCCGCAAACCAGCCAGCACGGATCTGCAAACCCAAGCGCGGCCACGGCCCCGGCGCCAGCCAGGTTCGCGCATGAAAACCGGTGCCAATCCGTAACAGGAGGTGGCCAATGTTATTCATCGTCAGTTGGACAATCAGCCCGGACAACCGTGATGCCGCAATCGCACGTTTTCTCAAGACCGGTGGTGCGCCGCCCGAAGGCGTCACCATGCACGGACGCTGGCACGCCGTAGGGAGCTCGGCCGGCTTCGGCATTGCCGAGGCGAGCGATCTGGTGCCGATTCAAAAATGGGTGCTGGAGTGGAACGACCTGATGAGCATGGACGTGCATGCCGCATTGACCGATCAGCAAATCGCACCATTGCTGGCCGCCACTGCCGGTCGGTAATGGCGATTGAGGCGGCGAGTTCCGCTCGCCGCCCCGATTTGGCCGGTGTCTTTGACGGAGCACTCTTTCGGTTAGATGCACTTGAATCAACGCTTTCTGACTACTCATTACTGGATATTTCTCATTTCAAACCTACGCTCAAGGTTCACTTGGACGGCAATGATCACGGGAAAAAGTCCGTCGAACCGGCATGAAATCTTCTACTTTGGAGAGAGTGCCCTGGGCGCGATCCGTATCGATGACTTCAAGTACCGCTTCATCGACCAGCCTGGTGGCTGGCCGGGTGCCAGGTAAACAGCCGAATCCAGGGTGGCCGGCACAGGTTACCCGTATTCGAAATGGACATTTGTCGAGGTAGATACGTGCCGACCAGAACACTTGCCCAGCCTGCTTGCGCGCTACTCGCCCTGTGCTGTCAACAGGCCTGGGCCGGCGGCATCATGCTGTACGAAATCGGCACCGATAACGCAGGCCTCGCCAACGCCGGTGCCGCCGCCCGAGCCCAGGGCCCCTCGACCATCGCCAGCAACCCGGCAGGCATGAGCTACCTGCCCGGCACGCAAATCACTGCCGGCTTGCAGGTCCTGTACGGCGATTTGAGCTTCGACCGCGACTCCGGCACCAACGTCCCGGGCAGCGGCAGCGGCAATGCCCTCGATCCGATTCCCGGTGGCAGCTTCTTCATCAGCCATGAACTGGACGAGCACTGGAGCGTCGGTTTCGGCCAGTACGGCGACTTCGGGCTGGCGGTCAATTACGACAACGACTGGTCGGGCCGCTATTTCGCGCAGAACTCCAGCCTGCTCGGCTTGTCGCTGGTACCGAGCGTGGCTTATCGCTTCAACGAACAGTGGTCGGTCGGCCTGGGCATCAAGGCCATGTACGGCATGTTGAAGGCAGACACGGCTATCGACCGCTCCCCTTTCGGCTTCACCGACCGCTCTGACGGTCAATTCAAATACCGGGACAACACCTGGGGCTATGGCGCCAACGTCGGGGTGATCTACGCCCCGCAACCCGACACACGCATCGGCCTGACCTATACCAGCCAGGTCGACCTGGACTTCGAGGACCGGCTGGACGTCAAGGGCGACGGCCGCCTGCTCGAGCGCGTCAACAACACCGATACCGAACTCGACATGCAGGTGCCGCAGACCGTCACCCTGAGCCTGTTCCAGCAACTGGACCGACAATGGGCCTTGCTGGCCTCGGCCAACTGGCAGGACTGGTCCGGGTTCGGCGACATCGCCGTAGAGGTCGACACCACGGCATTGGGAGCGCAATCGAAAACCGTCGACGCCGGCTTCAAGGACACCTGGCATCTTTCCCTTGGCGCGCAATACCAGGCCACCGAGCAGTGGTTGTGGAACTTCGGCGTGGCCTACGACAGCAGTGCCGTCTCGGACAGCAATCGCAGCGTGGTCGTGCCGATGAGCGAATCCTGGCGCATTGCGACAGGAGCCACCTATGCTCTGAACGAGGACACCGATGTCAACGTCAGTTGGGCCATGGTCTGGCTCGGCGACATGCCGGTGGACCAGGCCAAATCCGTATCGGGCAATCGAGTTTCCGGTCAATTCGACAATGCCTGGATTCAAGCCTTGGCCGGGAACATGACCTGGCGATTCTGATGCACTGCAAACGAAAGAACGACGATTTCATCCAAGGAGTAAACACCACTATGAATCTGTCCCGAAAACTGCTGGTCGGCGCTGCGCTGGCAAGTCTGTTGCTAGGCGGTTGCACCTCGAAAGTGACTGAGAAAGCGCAATACTCAGGTTTCCTGTCCAACTACAACAACCTGCAGGAAGTCCAGACGCCGAGCGGTGGAACCGCGATGCGCTGGGTCAGCCCTTCGTGGAACCCGAACGCTTATGACACCGTGGTGTTCAACAAGCTGGAGCTGTACCCGGCGCCCAAACCCAATGAGCGGGTCAACCAGCAGACGCTGGCCGACATTCAGAACTACATGACCAGCAAGGCCAAGGCAACGCTGGGTCAGAAGTACCGTGTAGTGCCTAACTCCTCCGCTGCACCGGCGGGTTCCCGCCCCCTGATCATGCGTGCGGCGATCACCGGGGTGACCGCCGAAAACGAAGGCATGAAGTGGTATGAAGTGGTCCCCATCGCGGCCGCAGTCGGGGCAACGCAGGCAGCCACCGGTCACCGTGACCAGGAAACCATCCTGTTCATCGAAGCCGAGTTCATCGACGCAAAGAGCAACCAGACCGTGGCCAAAGTGGTGCGCAAGGTATTTGGCACTGCCCTGGAAAACGAGAGCCAGAAGGTTACCGCCAAGGACTTCAAGGCGGCGATCGACAAAATGGGTACCGACTTCCAGGCGTTCCTCAAGTAACACGCTCTTGTGGCGAGGGAGCAAGTTCCCTCGCCACATGGGGTTCCCCCCTGACCGTAGCCATCACTTTTTCATTCCGACCCGCCGAGATGCACCCCGTCAGGCAGTCCCCCTGGCCTGCTGCTCCAGATGCACTTGCAGTTCCGGCTCGATCTGCAACGCCGCAGCCAGTTCATCCAGATAGCTGCGCTCGGCGTCCTTCTGATCGTCCACCAGCATCACACTGGCCAGGTACATCTCCGAAGCCATGCCAGGGTCGGTGGCCGACTGCGCCACTTCACTGGCGTCCAGTGGCTTGGCAACTTCATCGTCCAGCCATTGCTGCAATTGCGGATCATCGGTATGACGCCCGATTTCAGTGCTGATCATCTGCTTCTCGGCGTCATCGATCCGGCCATCGGCCTTGGCCGCGGCAATCAACGCCCGCAGGATCGCATGGCTGTGTTCCTCGACTTGCGGGCCGGCCAGCAAGTCCACGGTCCGTGGCGCTTCTTGCGGCGCCGACGCCTGACTGCGCTGCCAGGCCTGGTACGCCTGGAACGCCATCATGCCGAGGGACGCCAGCGCCGCGTAGTTGGTACCGCCGCCGGACCGGCCTTGCGGCGCACCGCCCATCGGCGA
>NZ_JBGLYV010000079.1:0-26900 GCF_047304225.1 Pseudomonas sp. Pseusp3
GGCCCGTGACGACCAGTCGCGCTCCGAGCCGGCCGTGCAGAACCCGCGCGGCCCTGCGCCGAAGATCATGCACAAGGAATCGAAAGCCGACCGCTTCCCGACACCTGAGCAACTGGATCAACTGCCAAGCCGTCCTCGTGGTGAGAAACCAGCGCTGCTGACCCGCAATCGCTGAGTTATCGCTGCAATAAAAATGCCCCGGTTCGAAAGAGCCGGGGCATTTTTTATGCGTCGCAAATGACCTGTAGGAGCGAGCTCGCTCGCGATGGTGGTCAACGATAACGCTGGAAACCTGACACCCCGCGGTGTTCTCGGGTTTCTCGCGAGCAAGCTCGCTCCTACGGGAGGCTATGCATAGGCAATAAAAAACGCCCGCGCTCGTATGAGCAGCGGGCGTTTTTTGTCAGGCGCGAAAATTACTTCGCTTTGACACCTTCGAACGAGACGTACATTTCAACCGCATCGGACGCTGGACCCAGGTCCATCATCTTGCCGAAATCGGAACGCTTGATGTTGAAAGTGCCCTCGAAGCCTGCACGGTAGCCGCCCCATGGATCCTTGCCTTCACCCAGGAAAGTGGCCTTGACCACGACTGGCTTGGTTACGCCAGCGATAGTCAGGTCGCCTGCCACGTCGGCAGTGTCTTTGCCAGCGGCGTTCTTGCCGGTGGATTTGACGCTGGTGGACACGAACGTGGCTTTAGGGAAATCAGCCACTTTCAGGAAGTCTTTGCTGGAGATGTGCTTGTCACGCTCAGCGTTGTTGGTGAAAACGCTGGCAGGATTTACGTTGAACTCGATCTTGCTGTCTTCAGGCTTGGCAGCGTCGAAGCTGAACTTGCCGTCCATAGTCTTAAAGGTACCGGTGATGTAGCTGTAGCCCAGGTGGCTGATCTTGAAGTTGACGAAGGCGTGCTGGCCGGTTGTGTCTACAACGTAGTCAGCCGCCATCACGTTGGCGGACAGCAGAGCGGAACCGATTGCCAGAGCGGCGAGAGTCTTTTTCAACATGCTTTATTTTCCTTGGGAGTCGAGGTTGAACTTCAGGCTTTGCGACCCAGCATTCGCTTGAGGGTCGCATCATGGTCGATAAAGTGGTGCTTCAATGCTGCCAACGCGTGGAGGCCGGAAAAAATTACCAGCACCCACGCCAGATAGAGGTGAATCGCACCGGCGTTATCTGCCTGGTCCGGCAGTCCGGAAATCAGGGCAGGCACTTCAAACCAGTCAAACACCGGAATCCCGGCACCTTCTGCGGTGGAAATCAGGTAACCGGCAATCATCACAGCGAACAGACAGATATACAGAAACAAATGGCCGAGCATGGCGCCCAGACGCGTCATGCGGCTGTAGCTGGTCAGGGCCGGTGGTGGTGGGCTGATGAAACGCCACAACACGCGCAGCACCATGACGCCCAGCAAGATCAAGCCGATGCTCTTGTGCAGATCCGGTCCGTCCTTGCGCCATGGGTCGTAATAACCCAGGCCAACCATCCACAGCCCGAGGGCGAACAAACCGAATACGGCCAGTGCCACGCCCCAGTGCATGAAGATGCTGACCCAGCCGTAGCGGGAGGTAGAGTTACGTAGCTGCATTGCCTAGATCCCTGTAAGTGCTGGCCCAAGACTATCGAGTTATCTATCGAATTAAAGCCGAAAATTTCGCTTTGAAATATCGAAAAATGCGATTAAGAGTCTAAAGCCAACGAGTTAAGGAAAGATTAAGTCGAAATTGTAAGAAAAAGTGCATACAAACCAGAGAACACCTGTATCAAAAGATTTATTCGATTTCTGTTCCCGGTTTTTCTTCAGGCAAAAAAAACGCGGCCCTTGGGCCGCGCTTTTTTACGCCTGAACGTTACTGCGTCTTGGCATCCGCTGTCGGAGTCGCCGTCGATTTAGCCGCTGGCTTCTTCGCCGGTTCAGCCTTCTTGACCGGCGCCTTGGCCGGGGCTTTTTTCGCCTCGGTCTTGGCTGCCGGTTTGGCCGGAGCCTTTTTGGCTGGCTCGGCTTTTACCGGGGTCGCAGGCTTCGGTGCTTCCACCGGGGCCGGCGCGACGACCGGGGCTGGCGCCGGAGCAGGCGCTGGCGGCGCAACGGGTTCAGGTGCCTTGACCGGCTCTGGCTTCTTCTCGTCATCCGAGCCGCCAAACAGGTTGCTGAAGAAATTGCCTTTCTTCGCCGCCACCGCACCAGCGCCCGCAGCAGCAGCTGCCGGGACCACTTTCGCGGGTTCCAACGACTTGCCCGCCGCCAGGTCTTCAACCTGGCTGGCCGCACGCTGACCAGTGCGCAGCGCGCCTTCCAGAGTGCCAGGGTACAGGGTGTCGGTGTGTTCGCCGGCAAAGGCTACACGCTGGACCGGACGTTCCCACAGGCGCCAGAACTTGCTGATCTGGCCCGGGCCGAAGGCCAGGTAGGCACCGCCAGTCGACGGATCGGTGCTGTAGCGACGGATCTCATAACCGGTGAACGAACCGCGAGCCTGTGGATAGAACGCATGCAGGCGGATCAACACCTGATCGACCATCTGCTTGTCACCGAAAGCCTGCATCACCCGCGCGTTGTCGCCGGACAGGTTGATCACCACATTGGCACCGCCCTTCAGGGCAGGTTCGACCCACAACATGCCCAGGCCGGCGTTGCTGTAGATTTCGCCAGACATGCGCGCCTTGGACTCCCACACCGGCGTCTTGAACTTCAGCATGATCTGGTCGCGCCAGCCGTAGTTGGTGCCCTTGATCGCCGCCAGGTGCTGGGCGTCCAGCGCCGGGGTCATCTGGATCTTGTTCAGGGCGCGCAGTGGCACGGCCAGCACGGCGTAGTCAGCCTTATAACTGACGTTGTCGACTTTGACGGTCACACCATCCTTGTCCTGGATGATCGCCGAGACCGGGGAGCTGGTCTTGATGGTTTTCAGCTGCTTGACCAGGGCCTGGGCCAGCACCGGGCTGCCACCGACCAGGCGCGATGCACGCAGGTCACGATCGGAGACACCACGGTAAACGCGGCTCTGCTGTGCGAAGTACAGCAGCGACAGGCGCGAAGGTTCATCGTAGCGGGTACGAATCTGCTGGTTGATCAACTGGCGAGCGGTGGCCGGCAGGTTCTGCTTGTCGAGCCAGCTCGACACGTTGATCTGATCCAGCGCGTGCAGCGTGTTGTTGGCAGCCGGGTTCTGCGGGTCGTCGATCGAGCGCGCCAGATCGTCCACGGTCTTGTCGAAGCGCTTGAGCACCTCGGCGGTGGCCGGCTGTTTGGTCGCCAGATCGGCGGCGGAGAAATACTCGCCATCGATCAGGTAGCCTGGAGTCCGCACGAACTCAGGGGCCGGCGTGGTGCTCAGCTTGAAGTTCGAAACGTACTTGTTCAGCGCCGGTTGGACCTTGTCATTGCCGATCCACTCGCTGGTGGCCATGCCGGAACGGCCGCCCAGGCTCGACCTGGCTTCCAGCAGAGTGACCTGCCAGCCCTTGTTCTGCAGCTCATATGCGGCAGTCAGGCCCGACAGGCCGCCGCCGATAACGATCGCGGTTTTATCCTTGGCCAGCGCAGACACGCTGAACAGCCCCAACATCACCAGCGCACAGGCGCGCAGCCAACCGACAGACATTCAGCGAACTCCGGAATTACACGAGGAAAACAGCAGTTTTTGCGAGCCAGACGGCTCAAGAACCGCGAAGGATACGTCAGCCTTCAAACACCCGCCAGCAACGTCTATCGGCCTGGATAAAGTAGCTGATTCGACACAATGGGTTGTCCCCGTGGCACGCATTGCATAGGCTTGCGCGATTGTTTGTCCGCGCAGGTAACGGACCGCCTCCAGGAGAGTGAAAATGGGCCTGAATAATCAGTGGATGCAACGCGATCTCGCCGTGCTGTGGCATCCATGCACCCAGATGAAAGATCACGAACAACTGCCGCTGATCCCGATCAAGCGCGGGGAAGGCGTGTGGCTGGAAGACTTCGAAGGCAAGCGCTACCTCGATGCGGTCAGCTCCTGGTGGGTCAATGTGTTCGGGCACGCCAACCCGCGGATCAACCAGCGCATCAAGGACCAGGTCGATCAGCTCGAACATGTGATCCTTGCCGGCTTCAGCCATCAACCGGTGATCGAACTGTCCGAGCGCCTGGTGAAGATGACACCGGAAGGCCTGACCCGTTGCTTCTACGCCGATAACGGTTCGTCCTGCATCGAAGTCGCGCTGAAAATGAGCTTTCACTACTGGCTCAATCGCGGTCAGCCAAACAAGAAACGTTTCGTCACCCTGACCAACAGCTACCACGGCGAAACCATGGCAGCGATGTCGGTGGGCGACGTGCCGCTGTTCACCGAGACCTATAAAGCGCTGTTGCTGGACACCATCAAGGTGCCGAGCCCGGACTGCTACCTGCGCCCCGAGGGCATGAGCTGGGAAGAGCATTCGCGCAACATGTTCGCGGCCATGGAGCAGACCCTGGCCGAAAACCACGACACGGTCGCGGCGGTGATCGTCGAGCCGCTGATCCAGGGCGCCGGTGGCATGCGCATGTACCACCCGGTGTACCTCAAGCTGCTGCGCGAAGCCTGCGACCGCTACGGCGTGCACCTGATCCACGACGAAATCGCCGTCGGCTTCGGTCGCACCGGGACGATGTTCGCCTGCGAACAGGCCGGCATCCGCCCTGACTTCCTGTGCCTGTCCAAAGCCCTGACCGGCGGCTATCTGCCGCTGGCGGCGTGCATGACCACCGACGAGGTCTACAGCGCCTTCTACGACGACTACCCGACCCTGCGCGCGTTCCTGCATTCCCACAGCTACACCGGCAACCCGCTGGCGTGCGCGGCGGCCCTGGCGACCCTGGACATTTTCGAAGAAGACAACGTCATCGAGAACAACAAGGCCCTGGCGCAGCGCATGGCTGCGTCGACGGCACATCTGGTCGACCACCCGAACGTATCCGAAGTGCGCCAGACCGGCATGGTGCTGGCCATCGAGATGGTCAAGGACAAGGCCAGCAAAGAAGCTTGGCCGTGGCAGGAACGTCGCGGCCTGAAGGTGTTCCAGCACGCCCTGGAGCGTGGTGCTTTACTGCGTCCATTGGGTAGCGTGGTGTATTTCCTGCCGCCGTATGTGATCACTCCGGAGCAGATCGACTTCCTCGCCGAAGTGGCCAGCGAAGGGATCGACATTGCGACCCGTGACAGTGTCAGCGTGGCCGTGCCGAAGGACTTCCATCCGGGGTTCCGTGATCCGGGCTGATTCGTTCGGTTGAGATTCTGTGGTGTCCGGGCCGGCCTCTTCGCGAGCAAGCCCGCTCCCACAGTTGGCACCGCATACCCTGTGGGAGCGGGCTTGCTCGCGAATGAAGTCAACACCGGTTTAACTGATTCACATTTTTCCAGAGATCCAGCATGAGACTGTCCCGCTTCTTCATCGACGCCCCCCTGAGCACCGGCGAGCACGAGTTGCCCGAAGCCCAGGCCCACTACATCGGCCGCGTCCTGCGCATGGCCGAAGGCGATGCGCTGCAACTGTTCGATGGTTCCGGCCACGAGTTTCGCGCCACCCTGGTCGAAGTCGGCAAGAAGCGCGTAGTGGTGCAGATCGATGAAAGCTTTGCCGGGCAGATCGAGTCGCCGCTGCAAATCCATCTCGGCCAAGGCCTGTCCCGAGGCGAGCGCATGGACTGGGCGATTCAGAAAGCCACGGAACTGGGCGCCACTGAAATCACCCCGATCTTCACCGAACGCTGCGAAGTCCGGCTCAAGGACGAGCGCGCCGACAAGCGTCTGCTGCATTGGCGCCAGGTGGCGATCAGCGCATGCGAGCAATGCGGGCGCTCAAGGGTGCCGGTGATTCATCCGCCAATGCTGTTGGTCGACTGGCTCAAGCAGGCACAAGCCGAGTTGAAACTGGTGCTGCACCCGGTGGCCGAACCGTTGGTGAGCCACGCCAAACCTTCAAATCTGGCATTCCTGATCGGTCCGGAGGGTGGTTTGTCCGATGCCGAAGTCGATCAGGCCAAGGCCAGCGGCTTCCACGCCGCCCGCCTCGGTCCACGGGTGCTGCGCACCGAAACCGCGCCGGTTGTTGCACTGGCGGTGGCCCAGCAACTCTGGGGTGATTTCTAGGCTACTGCACCGGATCACTCACCGGTTTGGCAATGATCGCCTTGAGTTCGCTGGTCATCGGGAACTCAAGGTTCAACCCCTTCGGCGGGATCGGCTGCTCGAACCAGCGTTTGTAGATGCCATTGATCTCACCCGAGCTGTACAGATCCGCCAGCGCTGCGTTGACCAGCGCCAGGAACTGCGGATCATCCTTGCGCACCATGCAGCTGTAGATCTCCCGCGATTGCTCCTCCCCGACCACCACCCACTTGTGCGGGTCATGGGCCTTGGCCCGCTCGCCGTAGAGCAGCGCGTCGTCCATGTAGAACGCTGCTGCCCGGCCCGATTGCAGCATCTGGAAGGCTTCGCCGTGGTCCTTGGCGCTGATCACGAACATGTCGATCTTGTGATCGATGTTGTAGCTTTTCAGGAAGCGCTCGTTGGTGGTGCCGGCGGTAGTCACCACATTCTTGCCGCGCAGGTCGGCGAAGCTCTTGATCCCACTGTCCCTGGCTGTCAGCAACTGGCCTTTGACGTAGATGAAACCGTAGGAGAACGCCACCTGCTTCTGCCGCTCGGCGGTCACGCCGGTGGAGCCGCACTCCAGGTCCACGGTGCCGTTCTGCACCAGTGGAATGCGGGTCTGCGAGGTCACCAGGTTGTACTTCACACTCAAGTCCGGCAGCGCCAGTTGCTGCCGGATGCGCTCGACGATCTTGCCCGCCAGATCCACCGAGTAACCCATCGGTTTGCCGCTGTGATCACCCACGTAGGAGAACGGCACCGAAGCATCGCGATAGCCCAGGGTGATGCTGTTGGCGCTGACGATCTTGCTCAAGGTACCGGTCAGCGGCGCCTCATTGGCCTGAACCTGGCTGCCGAGCAACAGGCCAAGCGTACAAGCGAGCAACGTGATTTTCTGCATTGTTATTCTCCGTTGTGGGTGTTGGTTTATCAGACGCGTGCAGCGATGACGGTGATTTCCACCAGCACCTGCGGGCGGGCCAGTTCGGCCTGCACGGTAGTGCGGCTCGGCGCCTGTCCCGGCGATAGCCAGGCCGACCAGACCTCGTTCATCGCGGCGAAATCCCCGGTGATGTCCTTCAGGTAAATGGTCGCGCTCAGCAGATGATCCTTGTCGCTGCCCGCCTCGGCCAGCAGGGTATCGATTTTCGCCAACACTTCGCGGGTCTGGCCGCTTGCATCCTGGGCATCGCCAGGCACCTGCCCGGAGAGAAACACCAGGTCGCCAAAAGTCACGGCGCCAGACAGGCGCGGGTTGCTGTGCAGTCGGGTAATGGTCATTGCAATGTCCTCCTCGGAAATCAGTATTCAGGCGACCCGATGGTTGAAACCCTGCAGGTCGATGGAAGGCCGGCGCTCGCCGATCAGTTCACTGAGCAAGCGCCCGCTGCCGCATGCCAGGGTGAAACCCAACGCACCGTGGCCGAGGTTGAGCCACAGGTTGCGATACGCCGTCGCGCCCAGCAACGGCACGCCGCTGGGGGTGGCCGGGCGCATGCCGGCCCACTCGACGGCTTCGTCATAGGCGCCGGCATTTGGAAAGGTGTCATGGGCCTGACGCTTGATCAGTGCCAGGCGCCTGGGGTCCGGCGCAGGGTCGAAGCCGACGATGTCGACCATCGCCGCCACCCGCAATTGCTTGCCGATGCGGGCGTAGACGATCTTGCGGTCGTAGTCGGTGATGCTCACGTCCGGCGCCCGGTGACCGGCGCCGATGGGCACGGTCAGGCTGTAGCCCTTGAGCGGATAAAGCGGCAGTTGCAGTCCGGGCAGCGCCAACAGCGGACTGCGGTGGCCGGCGGCGATCACCAGTTGATCGACCGGCAGCAATTGCTCGCCGAGTTCGATCGCGTTGACACTGCCGTTGCTGTGGCGAATGCCGGTCACCGCTTGCCCGAGGAGAAATTCGCAACGGCCAGACGCCTT
This sequence comes from Pseudomonas sp. Pseusp3, assembly GCF_047304225.1. Classification (NCBI taxonomy): domain Bacteria; kingdom Pseudomonadati; phylum Pseudomonadota; class Gammaproteobacteria; order Pseudomonadales; family Pseudomonadaceae; genus Pseudomonas; species Pseudomonas sp. Pseusp3. The sequence continues at coordinate 8,043 of NZ_JBGLYV010000079.1, forward strand.
CAGTCGTGCGGCCAGTTGCTGGCAGAAACCGTGGCAGTCGCCGACCTCTTCGTCCGGGGTGTAGATCGCCCCGACAAAGGGGGCATCGATCAGGGCCGGTTCCAGTTGCGCGCATTCGGCCGGCGACAACACCTGCTGTTGCTGCGGGTCGGCCAGGCCTTGGCGCGCATGCTCGAAGCTGCTGTTCTGTCGGAAAGTCACCAGCTTGCCATTGCGCCGCCACTGGAATCCCGCCAGCCCATCGTCCTCGCGCCAGGACTTCAATGTGTCCTGGCTGAACAGCGCCAGGCGCAGCAAGTGCGCGGCGTTCTCGCGGTTGACCGAGCGGCGACAGGCGCCGAGGAACGACGCCATCCAGCGCCACTGGGCCAGGTCGAAGCGCGGGCGCAGCTTCAGCGGTGAGTCGCCGCGCAACATCCAGCCGATGGCTTGCAAAGGCACACCGGCGTCGGCCAGGGGCGCGACATAGCGATAGGACAACTGGCCGCCGTTGGCGAAGCTGGTTTCGCTGCCCAGCGAGTCCCGTGCCTCGACCACCGTCACCTCGAAGCCGTCGCGCACCAGCGCATAGGCCGTTGCCAGGCCAATCACGCCGCCACCGATGATGCACACACGCTGAGCCATGTCCGTCCTTAAAACCGTAGTGAAGACGAGGCCGAGGTTAGAGCCAGGTGACAGACGTTGAACAATGCATAAAGATGGCAAACCCATAAACAAAGGTTATGGACTTACCATGCGCCTTCGCCATATCGAGATTTTCCAGGCCATTCGCCAGACCGGCTCAATCAGCGCTGCCGCACAATTGCTGCACGTCTCGCAGCCGGCGGTGAGCAAGGTGTTGCAGCACGCCGAGCAGCAATTGGGCTTCCCGTTGTTCCTGCGGGTGCGCGGCAAGTTGCAGGCGACCCCGGAAGCGCTGGAGCTGGAGCGCGAAGTGGACAAGGTCAGCGAAAGCCTGCAAGGCGTGCGACGCCTGGCGCAGAGCCTGCGCCGCGAGCCTGGCCACAGCCTGCGCATCGGTGCCACTCCGGCGCTGGCACTGTCATTGCTGCCGCCGGCCATTCACGAATGGACCGGGCGTTACCCGGACATCGTTTGCGAACTCTCCAGCGCCCACAGTCGCGAACTGGTGCAGAATCTGTTGATGCGCGAAGTGGATGTCGCCCTGACCCTGCAACGCCCGGATCACCCGGGGCTCAAGGCCCAGGCGCTGGCGTCCGGCGTGCTGGTGGCACTGGCGCCGAGTGGTTACTGGCCTCAGGAAGATGCGGGCAAACCGTTGCCGCTGATGGCACTGGCGGACGCGCCGCTGATCGGTTTATCCAGCGCCGATCCGCTGGCCGCGCGGCTCGACAGTTACCTGGAAGCGGTCGAACCCCCGCCCCGGGTACACATCGCCGTGCAAACCTATTCCCTGGCACGGGCGATGGTGGAATCTGGCGCGGGCCTGGCGGTGATCGATCCGTTCACCGCCCTTGGCGCCTCTCCCGCCACCACAACGATTCGCCCCCTGGCACCGCCGCTACCCATCACCCTCTACGCGGTGACCCGCGCCGCTGAACCGCCGCCCCACACCTTGAACGACCTGTTGCAGGTATTCAGCCGTCGAGCCCGGGAGCAGCTGGATCGCCTGGTCCCGGTACAGCCTTAAAGCACATAAAAACAGATCGCCACAAAGTGCAGCAGGCTCCCGGCGATGACAAACAGATGCCAGATCCCGTGGGCATGCCGCAGCCGGTCGTCCAGGGCAAAAAAGATAATCCCCACCGTGTACAACACCCCACCTGATGCCAGCCACGCAAATCCGGCGCCGCCCAGCGCCGCGAGCAACGGCTTGACTGCCACCAACACAATCCAGCCCATCACCGCGTAAATCACGATCGACAGAATCCGCGCTTCCGAACGCGGCTTGATCTCCTGCAGGATGCCGATCAGCGCCAGCCCCCAGACAATCCCGAACAACGTCCAGCCCCACGGCCCGCGCAGGGTCACCAGGCAGAACGGCGTGTAGCTTCCGGCAATCAACAGATAGATCGAAAAGTGATCGACCTTCTGCATGATCGCTTTCTTGCGCCCGCGCACGCTGTGGTACACAGTCGATGCGCTGTAAAGCACCAGCAGGGTAAAGGCATAGATCGCCATGCTGACAATCTTCCACGGGTTGCCGTCGAGGCTGGCAAGCACAATCAGCCACACCCCTCCGACAAACGCCGCCACTGCCCCGACCAGATGCGTCCAGGCATTCAATCGTTCCCCGTGATACATGTGTTGCTCACCTCGAATCTCACTACCGCAACGCGCAAGGCTCAGGCCTGGAGCGTAAAAGCGCAATGTTTCTGTACGACGGGCCCGGCGTAATTGGGCACAATCGAGTCATTCCAAAAAGAGTCCGGCCCATGCTGATCGATGAAGAGTTGACCCTGAAAAAACTCGAGGTGTTCCTGGCCTTCATGCGCACCGGCAACCTGGCACGCGCCGCTGCCGAGCTGCAGACCAGCAATGTCAGCGTGCATCGGGCGATCCATTCACTGGAAAGCGCCCTGCGCTGCCCGTTGTTCAAGCACGAAGGGCGCAGCCTGACGCCACTGGAAAGTGCCTATGTGCTGGAAGAACGGGCGCAGAAGCTGATTCAGGATGTCGTCGAAACTGTGCGCCTGACCCGCGAGGCCGCCGGGTTCTCGGCCGAACGCTTCAAACTGGGCTCGCTGTATTCACTGACGGTGAAGACCGTGCCGCAGCTGATCATGGGTTTGAAGATCCGCCGCAGCGAGCTCAACATCGACCTGATCCTGGGCTCCAACATCGACCTGCTCTACAAGCTCAAGAACATGGAAGTCGATGCGGCCCTGGTGTCACTGGACGACAGCGTCAACGATCCGGATTGCGAGCACATCCCGCTGTTCTCCGACGATATCTTCCTCGCCACGCCCGCCGACTCCAGGTTTGCCCAGCGCACCGAAGTCGACCTGGCCGAGGTCCGCGACGAAACCTTCATCACCCTGACCCAGGGCTTCGCCACCCACCAGGACGGCAAGCGGGTATTCGAGCAGGCAGGGTTCGAGCCGAAGGTGGCGATGCAGGTCAACGACATCTTCACCCTGCTGAGCATGGTCAGTTCAGGCGTAGGTTATGCGTTGCTGCCGGGGCGGATTGCCGCGGTGTACGAGAACCGGGTGAAACTGATCCCGTTGCAGGAAAAGTACCGCTTGCAGCAGCACATTGGCGTGGTGTTCCTGAAGGCCAAGGAGCGGGATCCGAACCTGCTGGCGTTGCTGGCGGAGTGTCGGATGTATGCCAATCGGCAGGTTTGAAACCGTGGCGCCTTCATCGCGGGCAAGCCACGCTCCCACAGGAATTGCGCTGTCCCTGTGGGAGCGGCGGTGCGACGATTCGACTTGCCCGCGATGACGCCGGAACATTCAATGATGAAGTAGCGGACTAACCCACAATCCCGCGAACAATGAAGTACAACAGCGAAGGCCCCAGCAAGCAGCCCAACCCGGTGTGGAACGTCGCAGTCAACGCGCCATAAGGCACCAGCCGCCGATCCGTCGCCGCCAACCCGGCAGTCACGCCACTGACAGTCCCGGCCAGCCCACCGAACACCATCGCCGAGCGCGGGTTATCCAGGCCCATCCAGCGCGCTGAATCCATATTATTGGTCACTGCACAGCAATGAAAAAATTTTAACCTCAACTTCAAAACGACCCACAAACTAATTTAACGCGCTGTTTTCTAGACATAAAGTCGAGAAGTTGATTTACGCATCGCATCAAAGCGGCAGACCCAAAAATCTATATTCACCACTTACTTGTAGGATAATTCCCTTAAAGTAGGATACGACCTACAAAGCCACAAGCATCCTAGGAAATTTCGGAAGTTTTAATTTTTATTTGACTGCAATCTGATTCGATACTTATATGAAACCGTCACAGATAGCTATCCATCAGTGGCAGGAGGTTAGACACTCAACTGTGCACAGCTATATATCTGCCGAGTTCTAACTTCAACGTTGTCAAACCGGAGATATCCTGTGACTTAGCTGTCACATTTCAGAAGGAGAAAGGTATGAATGACGAAATAATTTATGATGAAAACAACTTAGATGATTTAGCCTCCGATGTTGAGGTTATGACTCCTGTTCCAGATGGAACGTATGACATGGTTGCTGGAAAAACAGCGCCAGAGTTCTGATGAAATAACCAGGGCATCGTTTAACGATGCCCACTTCTAAAATCCAAGGCTGCCAACACATGAGAGCTACAATCAATGAAGGTGTTCTATGCTTAACAGAACTCGGATATTGTTTTTTCCACAATGGCACACACCTCCTGAAAATTCCGAAAAAAAAGTTTATTGAAGCAATGGATTCCCATGAAAAATCCTTGGCGCTAACAGAGCGGTATCCAGCTTTTTTCAATATGTCTGAGGCCAAAGAGGCAAGGAGTGCGTATGAACGAAGCGTGCTGGAATTCACTAAACAATGACAGTGACATTTATGATTCTACTCGACTAGCGTTAGTTTCGCTGCCATACGGCGAAGGTCCGCAAAAAGTAATGCCTCTGGGACTGCAGAACATATCAGCCTACGTAAAAAAACATGTAGCACATGTAAATTGCAAAATATTTGATTATTCTGACTTATATACCTCAGACACTCACGAGTTAAAAGACTTGATAGACTGGCAACCTGCCCTGGTAGGAATATCTATTTACAGCAGCCATGTTCAAGCAGCGATCGCCTGGGGGAAATTAATTAAAAACGCACTACCTGAGGCAGTATTATTTTGCGGCGGCCCGCATATAAGCCTTGCAGCGAAAGATTTTTTACGTGTATCAAATGGTATTTTTGAACTGGCACTTTATGGTGAAGGAGAACACTCAACAGCCACACTACTAAAGTTATTCAATAAATCGCGCGAGGAAGCCCCACCCTCTCAGCCCACAGAGAACACCAATAAAAACTTTACACCAAAACAAATATTTATAGATAACCACTTACAATACATACCAAATGCAGCTTGGATCTCCGCAACCGGGAAAACGTACGAAACATATAAACAGAAGATACAATTACCCGCAACCGAGTGGGAAAATCCATTATTGGAATATTGTTCCGAGCGTTTACAAAACCTCTATTTCACGGACAGGCGAGATGGTAAGAAAAGAAGATCAATAGCTCTCACCAGTAGCCGTGGCTGCCCTTTAGCGTGCTCATTCTGCGCTATCGTTGCGGCAGATAAAGATGGTCCTAAGTGGCGTGCTGTCGACGCAACCACTCTTGTCAATTGGATTGTAGAGGCTCACAAACAATACTCTTTTGAACATATTTACATGATGGACGCTAATTTTTTTGTACGAAAAGACAGAGTACTGGAGTTCTCTGAAAAACTATACAAGCTGTTCGGTGGCGAGGTTACATGGAGCAGTTCTTCTACAGTAGGATACCTGCTTAAGTTACGCACAGAATTGCCAAAATTAGTTACGCAAGGATTAAGACTGGTCGAAATGGGTATTGAGTCTGGCTCGCAAACTCAGCTCGATTACATGAACAAGAGAGTCACAGTAAAGAATAATATAGACGCAATTAGGGCCTTACAGATCAATGGCATTGACGTCGGCCTCGACTTTATCATGTTCTATCATGACCAACAAAAAAGAGAAATTATAGAAAATCTAAGTTTTCTGCTCAACTCTGGAATGACTGAACATGAATCCTTTGATCATTATTTCAATATCATGATGATATATCCAGGAACGCCTGTTAGAGATAATCTTGAAAGGAAAATGGGCATTAAGTTCAACTTGATCGACTTACCTAACAGCAGACAGCTTATAGAGAATCAAGAGGTGAAGGAAATCTACGACGCCTATATAGATTATTTTGCAAAACCTCTCCTAAACTCTCTAGAGAACGCAATTTCTATAAATATAGAAAAAATCTCACAAAGCACCTCGCCACGAGAAATTGCGCACCTATCCTTGCTAAATATTTACCTAAGACATATGCCATTCAAAATTCTGTGGGGGCTCTGTCAGCGGACGGGGGAGCGAACGGCGATATTTACAGGAAAAGAGTTCCTAACATATACCTCTATCTTAAAAAAAACCTTGCACGGCAAAGAACCAAATAACTCGCCGAAACGAGTCGCTTTAGAAACCTTTACGCTTGGTGTTGGCGGTAGAAAAGGTGAATTAATCGGAAAGTCTGCATAACTATCGTTCGAGCAGGTAAATTTTATGGACATCAATTCGATAAGTCTAGGTGTGAGTGGCGATATAAATAAGCTAAAACAATTTATTTATTTACATACAAGCACCAATAGCGTTTACCGTGGTGCCCCGATCAAGCACTTCAGCCTGGGCGTGCGCCCCTGGGATAGGTTGGAGAACTCAATTATTGATTTTTGTGCAACTGCTGACTTCACTATTTCCGTACACCCAGTAGATATAAACTTCTCTGGCGTGATCGACATGGCAGAGTTAGCAAATCTGAAAAAAATAGTTGATACTCTCCCGGTAAGTTACATCGAAGAAGACATAGGCATATGGAGAAATGGCAATCTTTTTCTAGGCGCCCATCAGACCAATCCACCTTTAAACAAAAAATCATTACAAACAACAATAATTAACGCCAAAATGGTAAAGCATTTTCTTGAGTTACCCATACTTTTAGAGAATCCTCCCGTATACAGCGAGTTCGGAAGCATACCGTTTTGGGACTTCTATTTAGAGCTATGCATTCAGTCTGGTTGCTCCATGGCCTTTGACATAGGACATTACTTGGGCTATTGCAAAAGCAAAGATCTTGCTTTCGCTATACCTGACGCCAAACATGAAATATGGCGCCTCATCAAGACGTTACATATTTCAGGAATAAAATCCTGGATGTGGAATGGTATTCCCGTGTGGCTCGACCAACACTCAGACCCCTTCAATATTGAACTGATGGAAGCTTTCAAGCCAACCATCTCCCAGGCATACAATACGGAAAATATTTTGCTAGAAATGGAGGGATCATCCATTGAAGTTGAGCGAAGCAACATTGATCTCGTAAAAAAATCGCTCGCAGAGGTATCAGAAAATGATAATAAAAAACACTGATACTATCGACTTGATTTTCACTGAAATATATAAATCTAAAAATATTCTCAGTTCCCCAACCACTGCATGCGATAAACATTTCACATTTGAATGCGTTAGACGATACCTAGACATATCTCGGCATTTAAATAGAAGATGGCCTTATACGATTAGATACCTACAATCAATCTATGGAGATGACATATTAACTAACGTATTTGAACAAATTGATACGACCGGGAGCACCTACAGAAACCTCAATGATGCAGCCTGTGGTATTTTTTTTAACAATACCGCTAAAAACTCAAATATTGATTTCGAGTTATTACTTTACGAAGACTTTAGAAATGGAAAAGCTAGAAGTTCAGCATACACCACTAAGCAACCTTTAGAGAGATCCACACTAATCCCTTACGATCTTGATTCAATATATACGACACTGATGTTTTACGGTCGCGCCTACGCGCCGTCCGCTCTATATGTAAACCTTATTCTAGAGCCCGGTAAAACTTATAGAGTAAACGAATGAAAAGTGCACACACACTAATCGCGAGAGCAGATGCCTTGTATGGTGGCGTTGCAATGGGAGCAACAATTCTCGAACTAGCCTTAATTGCAAGCAATCCAAATTTAGGCCAGTTTTCGTTGGAATTCTCGCTTGCAACGCAGTTAATCATTTCCTTGATTGTGGAATTTTACATTGGACACTACTTTGTATGTAGACTAGGCATTGCCAATACCACCATCTATGGCTTTATATTCAAACTGGCATGCGCTATTTTCCTGACATTGGGATTTTGGGCAGCATTGCTTGAATATTGGTACACAGGCTGGAGCTTAATTCTAATTGCTTTCGTATGCGACTCAGCAGGAACAGGCTGTTTAAAAGCATCTTTCCGGCCAGCTTATAATGCCTTACATATAAAAATGACTGGCCAGACCGCTGATTACATCAAAGCATTCAATCATCTTCTATACATTCGAATTGGAACTCCTTTTACTTTATTACTGACGGCCTCCCTTGTAATAAATTTCACCTCATATTTATATGCCACAACAGCAATAATGTCGATGCTGCTATTACTCAGATCAGCGCAAATATACATATCAAACAGTGATCTACGACCCGCCGACACAAGCAGAACCACTTTAATACATTCAAGCCGGCATGCATATTTTAAGCATTTCACTGTTGCCGCGAAATATCCAGTGCAAATAACTGGCTATGTTGCGGGAAACGTATTTGAATCTTTGGTATTTATGTACGCAATAGGTTTGCTCTATCGGCATAGCAACCTCTTGGGCTTAGCCCAGCAATTTTCTTGGTTAGGAAGCTCAGCGATTGCGTACATGGTCTTTTTGTCATCTACCGTATTAGGGAGGCTTGTGACATCCAGACTTATCATCAGCAAATCCAGCACCACACTCGCAACTTCCTGTTTGATTGCGACTGTTATCACATCTCTACTGCTGGTACTAACCAACAAGGACATTACGTTCTTTTTATCGCTAGCTTTTTTTTGTCTATTAGGCGTGGTGATCGGAACAATATTTACCCGACTAACATCAAATGAAGTTTTCCATAACGCAAACGATAGCGATGCAGTATCTTTTTTTCTTGTCAGCGAACTTGCCACAACATTAACCATCATACTGATCATCACTGCGAGCAGTTTTATTTTTAATCCTGAGAGGATAATTGAGGGCCTAAGTTATGGCCTAGTTGCACTTATGATGGCATATTACCTAACCACAACTCTTATCCGAGCCACAACAAAAACCTCCAAATGACATCAAACAAACATTTCACTTCCACATAAAATTTCAGCCACGCCAATTTGAGCCGCCTCCAACTTTGTGAAGGTTATATTTGTATAACTCCACATTTCACCGAGCAGCTCATGAAACTCGGTAAATGTGGAGGCGACCATTAGCAAATTCGGAGAATCTACCCAACAATCCCGCGAACAATGAAGTACAACAGTGAAGGCCCCAGCAAGCAGCCCAACCCGGTGTGGAATGTCGCGGTCAAAGCCCCATAAGGCACCAACCGCCGATCCGTCGCCGCCAAACCGGCGGTCACGCCACTGACAGTCCCGGCCAGCCCACCGAACACCATCGCCGAGCGCGGGTTATCCAGGCCCATCCAGCGCGCCGCCATTGGCGTGCCGACCATCACCAGAATCGCCTTGATCAGGCCAGTGGCAATCGATAGCGCCACGACATCGGAACTGGCGCCAATGGCCGCTCCGGTGACCGGCCCGACAATGTAAGTCACCGCTCCGGCGCCAATAGTGGTCATGCTCACCGCATCGCGGTAGCCGAATGCCCAGGCCATGCACGCGCCGACAATAAATGGCAGCACCGTGCCCAGCAGTAGCGCGATCACGCCGATCAAGCCGGCTTTTTTCGCTTCAGTGGCCTGCACCTCGAATGCCGTGGCGACGATGGCGAAGTCCCGCAGCATGGCACCGCCCATCAACCCGATGCCGGAAAACAGCGTCAAGTCCGCCAGGCCTTTTTGCCCACCGGTCATTGTGCCCCCGACCCAGGCGAGCACCAGGCCGATGACGATGGCAATCGCCGAGCCGTGGATACGCCCGAAGGTCAGGCGCTTGGAGATCACCACTGACACCCACATGATCACGCCAACGAAAGCGAATGCAGTGACCAGGCCGTTGTGTTCAAGACCGTTCTTGATGAGATCCCACATATCAGCGACCTCCTGCCGGTGCGCCAACCGCCGTTACATCCGCCGGTTCATCGGGCAAGGGTTCGCCTTTGTGGGTCCGGCTGATCAGGGCAATGGTGCAACCGCAGACCACCACCGAACCGATCGCCGCCAGCACCGCCACCGGACCACCGTGCAGCGCCGTGACCACGTTTTGTTGCGCCGCCATCGCCACCACCACCGGGATGTACATGGCACCCCAGAAACCGACGCCCAGCTCGCAATCCCTGGTCATGCCGCCACGCTTTTGCATCCACAACCGTGCGCAAATCAGCAGGATCATCGCGATCCCGACACCGCCGACGTTTGACTTCACGCCCAGCAGCACACCGAGCATGTCCCCCATGATCACCCCTGCCAGCGTACAGATCGCCAACAGCGCCACACCGTAAATAATCATTGTTGTAGTCCTCAAAGTGCATTTCGAATGTTGTTTTTGTTGTTCGAAGCCTGAGTCGGCGATTTAAGAGTGACGGCTTCCCTCCTCACGCATCAGCGCCTGAAGCGTATCGAGCCGCGCACCGTCGAAGGCAATCACGGTGCCCTGCTCGAACACCCGGCGCGCCAGCCCGGTCAACACCGCACCAGGCGGCAGTTCGATCTGTAGGCGTACGCCGCGCTCGTAAGCGCTTTGTACCGTGCCCCGCCAATCAACGATGCGACACATGTTGAAGGCCAGGTCGTCACGCAAGGCTTCGGGCTTGATCAGCGGACGCGCACGGCTGCCGCTCAGATAACCGATTTTCGGTGTATTCAGTGACACGTTGGCGAAGGCGTCGGCCAGTCGTTGCGCGGGGGCCTCAAGCAATGGGCAATGTGACGGCACGCTCACTGCCAGACGCTTGGCCAAGCCGGCTCCACAACCTTTCGCCAACTCGGCCACCGCCTTCATCGCCGCGTCGCTACCGGCAATCACCACCTGGTTATCGGCGTTGATGTTGGCCAGATAAACCGGCATTTCTGCGCTGTGCACCCGGGCCAGTAATCCTTCCACCGTGGCCAGGTCCAGGCCGATGATGGCGGTCATGCCGTAGCCCTGTGGATAAGCCTGTTGCATCAGCTCACCGCGCAGGCTGACCAGATGCAGCGCATCACTGAAACTCAGGGCACCGGCCACCACTGCAGCCGGGTAGGCACCGATCGACAAGCCAGCGACGTAATCCGGAGTCATGCCCAACTGGCGTGAAGCGGCGACGCCGGCGATCAGCAGGCAAAGCTGAACCGCCCTCGTCGACTGCAACGCCTCGGCAGAATCCAGCTGCGTCACTTCTTCACCGAGCAGGTCGCTCGCCTCGTTCAACGTTTCCCGAGGCAAACGCGCCAGCATGCCGGGTTGTTGCGCGCCCTGGCCAGGGAACACCAGCAAGCTGCTCACGCCGCTTGCTCCTGTGGATTCCACGGATCGCTGACCAGGCGGGCCTGAGTGGCACTTTTCAACAAGACCCGCGACGAAGCACCGGCCCACTCGCGCAGGGCGATGGCGCCCGACGGTGTCTGCAATTGCAGGTCAACGCGGCACACGGCCGTGTCCAGAATGACCACCAACGCCTGCGCGTCGACACGACTCAACGGACGTGGTGTACGCAGGATCAGATCGAGATCGCTGCCCTCGTGCAATGCGGCAAACCCGCTGGCCAACTCGAACCCGGCACTGCCACTGACACCCCAGGTCCAACCACTGTCATCGAGGTGCGGGCGCAGCTGCGCCAAGGCTCGCAACGCCGGGAAATCACGCTGGCCTTGAACATGGCACAGCGCTTCCGGCCGTACTTGCCGCGTGATGGCGGCGACTTCCATCACCGCGGCAAATCGCTGTTCGCGCAACGACCCGCGCACGCCCACCGCCACCTGCCCCGCCGCGCTCAAGGCGCGACGGACCACCACCGGCTGGCCGGCACTGATCGACTCGATCACCCACACAGGCACATCCGCAGGCAACTGCTGCGGGGTCATGCCCCACAGCAGGTCGTGAGCCAGAAGCCCTTTCACCACTGCGCTCTCAGCAATTGGCGAACCTTGCTCGACGCCGCACGGTTGGCCGCACCAAGACGACCGCTGAGATCAGCGCCCTTCTCGGCGATATCACCCATCGCCTGACCCAGGCACTCGGCCACCCGCGCCAGATCCGCCGAAGTCGGCTGCTCGATCTGTTCCACCGACAAGGTTTCCCACAGCAGCCCGAGGCTGGCATAGCTGTCGATGTCATAGGCCATCGGCGGCACGCTGGCGGCGAAGGCTTCGAGTTCTTCAACGCTGCGCAAGGTCACCCGCGCTGCCGATGCCTTGCCCATCGCATGTACCATCACGCCCGGATCGCGCAGGGCGATCAAGCGATTGGCCTGATAGCCGTGGGCCAGAAACGCCCCCGACATTGCCTTGCCCACCAGCAAACCGATAACCGCATGACCGGCCAGACGGGCACGGGCATAACTGTCCGCCGCACCGGCCAGCGCCTGATGAATGCCAAGGGCTTCCTCGCGTCGACCGTAAGCCTGGCTCGGCACATCGACGATGGCGATCAGGGCGCGTTTCTGTGCCTTGTTCTGATCGGCAGCAATGACTTCATCCACGGCCTTGGCCAGGCCCCAGCCTTCGAGCAAACCCACTTCGCCGTTGCGTGCGCGGACGAAGCGGTTTTCGGGGTCAGCCACCACGGCGATGAAACGCACAGGCTGATCGCCCAGTACACCGTCCGCGACCTTCAGCGAAACAGGCAAGCCCTCGACCGGTTTCGCCCCGTCACTCAAGGCGTTGAACCAGTTCAAACCACGCAGGGAATACGAACTCATGGGCGTTCTCCTTGGTACAGATCGCGAACCACCGACGGCTCGATTTGCGGTTCGGCGTCCAGACGCGCCAGGCGCTGCAGGAACAACCCGGCCTGACGGCTGCGGGGTTGCGCCGGCAAACCTTGCTTGAGCCATTCACCGACCTGCTGGCGAATCTGCACCACGTCGTCAGCGACATAGCCGTCCGCCAGACCGCTGGCAAAGCGCTGCTCGCCACCGGTCAGGCTCCAGATGAAAGGCCGGTCGCGGGAGTCGTATTCCTCGAGTCCGGCTTCCTGCTCGATTACCTGCGGGCCGTTCAGGCCGAGCCGCGCTTCCTGGGTCACCAACAGGTAGCTGCATAACCCGGCGGCAATCGACATGCCGCCAAAGCACCCGACGCTGCCCGCCACGACACCGACCACGGGTTGGTACTGCTGCAAATCGACAATCGCGGCGTGGATGTCGGCAATCGCCGCCAGGCCGAGGTTGGCTTCCTGCAACCGCACGCCGCCGGTTTCCAGCAGCAGTACGGCGCGGGTCGGGATGCCGTTGCGGTTGTCTTCGGCGGCCAGTTCCAGTGCGCCAGCAATTTTTGCTCCGCCGACCTCACCGAGGCTGCCGCCCTGGAACGCACCTTCGATGGCCGCGACCACCACGGGCAGGCCAGCGAGACTGCCCTTGGCGATCACCACGCCGTCGTCGGCCTGCGGCACCACGCCCTGGCGCGACAGCCATGGCGACATGATGCGCTGGAACGGGTCGAGCAATTCGCGGAAGGTCCCGGCGTCGAGCAGGGCCTTGGCCCGTTGCCGGGCACCGAGTTCGACGAAGCTGTGCTTGTTCAGCAGGGATGCGCTGTCAGTCATGGCCGATCTCCTCGAAGCCCTGTTCCAGACGCAGGCGCACCACGCCCGGTGTCGCACCGAAATCATGGATGTCGATGGCCATCGCCGGCGGCGTCTGGCCGTCGAACATCCGTGCGAACAGATGCTGCCAGCGTTGTTCGCTGCCATTGACCGAGGTCTGCACGTTGATCGTCAGCTTGCCGGCCTGACCCGGTTCGATCAGCACTTCCAGATCGCCCGAGCCGACACAACCCACCAGCGTACGGCCGCGTGGTGGCTGCCCGGCGGGGAATTCAAAGGATAAAGTTTCCATCAAAACACTTCCCTTCTTGAATGGCAGAGGATGAGGCCGTCGTCCGACTCGATACGGTCGATGAACAGGCAGGCGGCGAGCAGGTCCGCAGCACCACCGGGCGAGGCATTCAACGCGATCAGTTGTTGGTCCAGTTCATACAGGCGGCGACGTCCGCCGAGGCTGGCACTGCCACCCGCATCGAGCACCGCCCGGGCGCCCCGCTGCATGGTGTGCAGCCCTTCTTCGCCGGCGCGGTAAAGCACGCAGGTGTCGGCCAGATTGGTCATGATCGCCAACAGCGCATCGAGCCGGGCATTTTGCTCGCCATGCCCTTCATCACGGCTGCGGCGCAGTTGCGGCAGCGCACGTTGGATCACCGCCGGGAAGCCCAGTTGCGCTTCTTCACGGGCACCCCGTGCACCGAAACGCTGGGCGACTTGAGCGCCGTGGCTCAGCGGGCGCGGAGCGTGACGGTCGTCGAGCAGCGCCAGGCGCGCGGCACGAATCGATACGCTGCTTGCAGCCGAGGACTTGGGGTCCAGCGCAACGGCCGTGACCAACAAGCCCAAGGCCCAGATCGCCCCTCGGTGGGTGTTCACGCCGCCGGTGGTGTCGAGCATCGCTTGCTCGCCCTCTCGACCGATGCGGCCAACGGCTTCGCGCAGCGGCAACCCGACTTCGCCGAACTCGATGGCTGCTTCAGCCATTTCCTTGAAGGCCGGCCACAAGGACAGCGCCGAAGCGTGCATCAGCCCCAGGTGCAAATCGGTGTGGGCGCCATTACCGCGACGGTCGACCAGTGCCGGTTTCGGCGACAGATCTGCCTCGTCGATCAGCGCGTCAACCGCGAGGTCCGCCAGCCGTTCGGCCAGGCTCAGGGCTTTGGTTTGCAGGTTAAGTGCGTGCATTACCAGCTCCTGAACTTGGCAGGCGGGTTGTAGAGGCCACCGGACCATTCCACCAGATCGGCCACGCTTTTCGCCGCGAGCAGTTCGCGAGTGGCGTCGGTGCGGCGGATGCCGAGGTCTTCGGGCAAGGCGATCAGGCCTTCACGGCGCATGCGTGCAGTATCCTTGGGGTTGTGACGCAGGCCGATGGCGGTCACCCCGGCGACGGCGGCGATCATCGCCTGGCGTTCTTCCAGCGAGCGCGCCTTGTACAGATAGGCGATGCCTTCTTCGGTCAGCAGGTGGGTGACGTCGTCGCCGTAGACCATGATCGGGGCCAGGGGCATGCCGCTCTTCTTCGCCACATCAACCGCATCGAGGGTTTCAACAAAGGTCGGCTTACCGCCCTCCTGGAAAGTCTCGACCATCTGCACCACGAGTTTTTTACCGCGTTCGAGCATCGGCTCGGCCACGTCGGTGTTACGCATGTCGAGCCAGGCTGGCGTGCCGTGACGACGGCCGCGCGGGTCGTGGCCCATGTTCGGTGCGCCGCCGAATCCGGCCAGGCGACCGCGGGTCACGGTGGAGGAATGACCATCGCCATCGACCTGCAAAGTCGCGCCGATGAACAGGTCCACGGCGTATTGCCCGGCCAGTTGGCTGAACATCCGATTGGAACGCAGGGAACCGTCGCGCCCGGTAAAGAACACATCCGGCCGCGCCGCAATGTAGTTCTCCATCCCCAGCTCGGTGCCGAAGCAATGCACGCTTTCGACCCAGCCGCTTTCAATCGCCGGAATCAGGGTCGGGTGCGGGTTGAGCGTCCAGTTGCGGCAGATCTTGCCCTTGAGGCCGAGGGATTCGCCGTAGGTCGGCAGGATCAATTCGATGGCGGCGGTGTTGAAACCGATGCCGTGATTCAGCGACTGCACGTTGTGTTTTTCGTAGATGCCACGGATCGCCATCATCGCCATCAGCACGTGCACGGGCTTGATGTGCCGTGGATCGCGGGTGAACAACGGTTCGATGTAGAACGGCTTGTCGGCCACTACCACGAAGTCGACCCAGGAGGCGGGAATGTCTACGCGCGGCAGGTCGCTGACGTCGTCTACCAACTGGTTGACCTGGACGATGACGATGCCGTCGCTGAAGGCTGCCGGTTCGATCAGTGCCGGAGTGTCCTCGGTGCTCGGCCCGGTGTAGATGTTGCCGGCGCGGTCGGCCATGAACCCGGCCGACAACACGACGTTGGGAATCAGGTCCACTACCAGCCGTGCGTAGAGTTCGATGTAGGTGTGGATCGCGCCGATTTCCAGCAGGCCGTCTTCGAGCAACTGGCTGATGCGCAGGCTTTGGGTGCCGGCAAAAGAGAAGTCGAGCTTGCGGGCGATGCCGCGTTCGAACAGGTCCAGGTGCTCGGCGCGGCCGACGCTGGGCATGATCATGTGCAGGTCATGCAGCTTCGCGGGGTCGGCCTTGGCCAGGGAACGCGAAAGGAAATCCGCCTGCTTCTGGTTGTTGCCTTCGAGCACCACACGGTCGCCGGGCAGGATCAACGCCTCCAGCGCCGCGACGATGTTGTCGGTGGGCAACACCACACCGTCGGCAAGACCTCGCACCAGCTCGAGGCGTCGCTGCTTTTCGCTGCGCCGCCGCGTCCATCGCGAGTCGGGGGATATTGTTGTTGTCATGACCACTCCACGGGTTCGCTGTCGTGGGAGTCACCTTAGGAGTGTTGAGTGGGGGCATCAATCAAGCAGAGCGGTGGATCGTTACGCTCAGGTTAATGATCAAGATTGGCGTCGTTCATGCTGGCCTCTTCGCGAGCAAGCCCGCTCCCACAGTTGATCTGTGGTGAACACAAAACCCTGTGGGAGCGGGCTTGCTCGCGAAGGCGTCAGTCAGATCACCGCTGAATCGGGATCAGTCGATCAACCCGGCATCCACCAACAAGTTCTCCAGAGCCAACAAATCCGGTACCTTGGCCACTTGCTCGCCCACCTGCACCGCCGCCTGCTCCAGCGGACACAACGGCACATCCACGTAGCTCAACTGGCTATCGAGCTTGCAGGAGCGCGGAATCCCCTGCACCAGCAGCGCGATGAATTTCAGCTCGGGTCGCCCGCCGAGTGTGTTGAGGATGACGATCCGCGCGCGTTCGCCGATGACGACTTTCTGTGCGCATGCCGACTCGAAACTCAGCAGCGGAATCTGCCGGTCGCGCCATGTCACCAGCCCCAGGTACCACGGCGGTGTGTCGAGATCGAAAGTCCCCGGCTGCTGGTAATCGATCAGCTCGGCCACGGCGACGTTGGGCAGGATCAGATTGCGGTCGGCCAATGGCAACAGCAGGCCGGTGAGGTTGCTGGTGCGGTGCTCAAGCATGGGTCTTGCTCCACAAGGCGATGCTTTCGAGCAGCACCGATTCCTGGTACGGCTTGCCAAGGTAGTCGTTGACGCCGATGGCCATGGCGCGATCGCGGTGTTTCTGTCCGGTGCGCGAGGTGATCATGATGATCGGCAGGTGTTGCAGGCGTTCGTCGTTGCGCACCTGGGTCGCGACTTCGAAGCCATCCATGCGTGGCATCTCGATGTCCAGCAGCATCAGGTCGGGCATGTGTTCTTCCAGCAGCAACATGGCATCTACCCCGTCCTTGGCGGTCAGCACGTTCATGCCGTGGCGTTCGAGCAAGCGGCTGGTGACCTTGCGCACGGTGACCGAGTCGTCGACCACCATCACCAGCAGCGGACGATGCGGTTCGGCTTCGACTTCCTGGCCCGCCGGACGCTGGGGGATACGGGCCTGCATGGCGCGGATCGGCGCCAGCAAATCCAGGATCAACACCACCCGGCCGTCCCCGAGAATCGTCGCCCCGGTCACCCCTTGCACCGCCGCAAACTGCGGCCCGAGGCTCTTGACCACGATCTCGCGAGTGCCGGCCATGGCATCCACGTGAACGGCGATATGCCGCTCGTTGCACTGCACCAGCAACACCGGCAATGGCAGGCTCTGGCCCAACAGTTTCGGGCGCGGGCCGGTTTTCAGCAGCTCACCCAGATAGCACAGCTCGTAACGTTGCCCGGCGTATTCGTAGGTGGGCGAATCGAAACGGAAATAGCCTTCGAGCTCGTTGGGCAGGACGCGAACGATGCCGTCGATGGTATTGAGCGGGATGGCGTACTGGTCCTCACCGCACTGCACCATCAGCGCCCGGTTGACCGATACTGTAAACGGCAGGCGAATGCGGAAATGCACGCCCTGCCCGGGCACCGAGTCGATGCTCATGGTGCCGCCCAGTTGCCGCACCTCTTCGTGCACCACGTCCATGCCGACGCCGCGACCGGAAATCTGGGTGATTTTCTCGGCGGTGGAAAACCCCGGTTGCAGGATGAACTGCAACACATCGTGATCACTGATGACGCTGTTCGGGGCCAGCAAGCCGCGCTTGATCGCCTTGCGCCGCACCGCGTCCAGCGGCACACCGGCGCCGTCGTCGCGGATGTCGAAAATGATGTCGCCGCCTTCACGCAGCAGATCGAGGGTGATCTTGCCCTTGGCCGGTTTCCCCGCCGCCAGCCGCACGTCGACGGATTCCAGGCCGTGGTCGACGGCGTTGCGCAGCATGTGTTCCAGCGGCGCGGCCATGCGTTCGAGGACGTTGCGATCCATCTCGCCTTCGGCGTTATCGACGATGAAATCCACTTCCTTGCCCAGTTCGCTGGACACCTGCCGAACGATGCGCTGCAAACGCGGGAGCATGCGTTCGAACGGCACCATGCGCGTGCGCATCAGGCCTTCCTGCAATTCGGTGTTGATGCGGCCCTGCTGTTGCAACAGGTTTTCCGCATCCTGATTGCGGCGTTCGAGGGTTTCCTTGAGGTCAAGCAAGTCAGAGGCCGATTCGAACAACGCCCGGGAAAGTTGCTGCAACTGCGAGTGGCGGTCCATTTCCAACGGGTCGAACTCTTCGTAGCCCAGACGTTCGGCGTCGACTTGCTGGCGGCTGAGGATCCGCCCCTGGGTTTCGGTATCGAGACGGCGCAACTGGTCGCGCATGCGCTCGATGGTGGTTTCCATCTCGCTCAGGGCGATGTGTGCATCGTTGACCTGTTGTTCGATCCGCCCCCGGAAGATCGACGTCTCACCGGCCAGGTTGACCAGATCGTCGAGCAGCTCCGCCGAGACCTTGACCATGTCCGCCCCGGTATCGGACGGCGGCGCCAGCGGCTCGGCCTTGGGCGTGGT